>JASHOO010000617.1 GCA_030041035.1 Bryobacteraceae bacterium
GCCGCTGGTCGCCGAGAGCGCCTGCACCGTGATTTCCAGCGTGTAATCGCCGCTCAAGCCCGAAATGGCGAGCCCAGTGGTGGGTGCTGCCGGACCGGGAGCGGTAAGCGTTTGGGGATCGTTGGTTAGGGAGGTAGGTGTCATCTTGCCCGGAGTGTAGCATCGGATTATGGGGCCACCCGGCCCGCGCACGGGAAAATCCTCGCGATCCACGGGTTTGGCGTGCTGAAATTTTTTGCGGATGCTTGTGACCGAGGTTATGCCGTGCAACTCAATCCACGCCGCCGCGCTTGATTCGTTCCCACAAAAAACAATTTACAGATTAATTGTTTTGCGCTATCCTATTTCTGCTCTGGCCAACTCAATAGCGCGCTTATGGATATAGCCGCTCAGATCTCCTTAACTCGTGAGGAGATGGAACAGAGACGTCTCGAGGCAGCCCAAGATCTGCTGAACGGCCTCTCTCAATCGAAGGTAGCCCGTAAGTTTTCCGTCAGCCGCACGACCGCTTCGCGTTGGTATCGTGCACTGGCAAACAAGGGAGTGGAATCGCTCAAACGCCGCAAAGCGACCGGCCGGCCCAGCCGCCTCAGCCGCGAGCAATTGGACCGTGTGGCCCAGATTTACCGGGAAGCTCCCCTGGCGCACGGTTTCTCTGATGACCACTGGACGACGGCCCGCATGGCCACGGTGATCGAAAGCCAGTTTGGCGTGCATTACGACCGGGACCACGTAGGACGGCTGCTTTATAAACTGGGTCTTCGGGAACGCAGGCCGCGCACGCGCCATGCCGCTGCGCCTTATGCAGCTTCGCGGTATTCGCCGAACACGGACTTGAGCCGGTCCGAGATCTCGCCCAGCGTGGTGTGAGCGGCGGCTGCCAGGATCGGCGGCATCAGGTTTTCAGAGCCGAGTGCCGCCTGCTCCAGCCGATCGAGGCATTGGGAGGCGGTGTGTTGATCCCGGCTGGCGCGTAATTCGCGCAGGCGTTGGATTTGCGCGCGTTCAATGGCCGGATCGAGCCGAAAGGTGGGGATTTTCCGTTGCTCTTCCATACGGAAACGGTTGACGCCCACGATCACCTGCTCGCCGCGTTCCACCGCTTTTTGGTATTCATATGCAGCGCTTTGGATTTCGCCCTGGATGTAGCCGGCCTCGATTGCCTTTAGCGTGCCGCCCATGCCGGCGATGCCATTGAGGTAATCCCGCGCGCCGCGTTCGATCTCGGCAGTGAGGCTCTCGATGTAATCGCTGCCGCCAGTCGGATCGGCAGTGTTGGTGATCCCGCTCTCATAAGCAATGATTTGCTGCGTGCGCAGAGCCAGCCGCGCAGATTCCTCGGTGGGCAAGGAAAGCGCTTCGTCGCGCGAGTTGGTGTGCAGGGATTGCGCACCACCCAGCACGGCGGCCAGCGCCTCGACGGAGGTGCGGATAACGTTAACATCCGGTTGCTGCGCCGTGAGGGTTGAGCCGGCGGTCTGGACGTGAAAGCGCAGCAGAAGGGACTTTGGGTTGCACGCGCCAAACCGGTCGCGCATCAGGTGGGCATAAAGGCGCCGGGCCGCCCGGTACTTAGCGATCTCTTCGAGAAAGTTGCCGTGGGCATTGAAGAAAAACGAAAGCCTGGGGGCGAAATCGTCAATCGCCAGTCCCGCGCTGAGCGCCGCTTCGATGTAGGCGATGGCGTTAGCGAAGGTGAACGCCACTTCCTGTACCGCGGTCGAGCCGGCCTCGCGGATATGATAGCCGCTGATGGAGATGGTGTTCCATTCGGGCAGTTCGCGTCCCGCCCAGCCGAACAGGTCGGTGACGATGCGCATGGAGCCGCGCGGCGGATAAATGTAGGTGCCGCGGGCGATGTATTCCTTGAGAATGTCGTTCTGGATGGTGCCGGAGAGTTTGCGGATATCGGCGCCCTGCCGTTTGGCCACCAGCACGTAGAAGGCGAGCAGGATGGCGGCGGTGGCGTTGATGGTCATGGAGGTCGAAACGTCAGCCAGCGGGATGCCCTCGAACAGCCGCTCCATGTCGGCCAGCGACGAAATGGCTACACCCGTGCGGCCCACTTCGCCCGCAGCCAATGGATGGTCGGAATCCATCCCCATCTGGGTGGGGAGATCGAAGGCGACGGAAAGGCCCGTGGTACCCTGCGAAAGCAGGTACTGGTAGCGCTGGTTGCTCTCTTCGGCAGTGCCGAAGCCGGCATACTGGCGCATGGTCCAGAGCCGGTCGCGGTACATGCCGGAATAGATACCGCGGGTGTATGGGAATTCGCCGGGTTTGCCCAGTTCGCGGCTCACGAGCGGGAGATCTTGCGGGCGCGGCGGAACGAGGAAACGCCGTAGGCGGCCATGATGATGACAAAAGGCACAGTCACAACCAAGCGGACGGGGCTGCCCTCACCGTGCTGCATTTCGCGGATGGTGCGAATGGCGGAGGGAATGGGAATCACGGCAAGTGACAGAAAAAGGAAGCCTATCACCTCATGCCAGAGGCTGTGGGCGGGACGGATGACGTGGGGTACCACATGGCGAACGAACTGATATCCTTGGTGGACCAGGCGGGCTGTGGTCACGTCTTTATGGTAGCAAAGGAATTAGGAGCAACGGACGGATTGGGGCGGCGCCGAGTGCCCGTATGTAACTAATGGAGCACAGGCTTTTAGCCGATTATTAACTTGTGTAGCGTCGCAGGGTTCACTACAATCGGAACGGGCACAGGACCTGTCCTGGGGTAGGAAACTAGCTGTAACGTTTGTGGGGTTGTGCGCATCCCGTAGGTAGGGTCCTCCGGGCCCATAGCCTCGGAGAAAGGGGCTGGTTTTGGAAGATCATTTAAAAGCGTTGATGCAGGAGCTCGGTAACGCGATCAATGATTCGCTTTCGGACTCGGATCGCATCGCTGAAGCCATCGGCGAGATCAAGCAGGCGGGATACGATGTTTTCCTGGTGCTGGAAGCCACGATCGGGTTCAACAAGCGGGACGAAAATGAGGAAGCCGAGGAGGCTGGGGAGACGGAGGCCCGTCCGGAAACCAAGCGCGTCTTCGAATCCACGGGGAAGATCAAGTTCACCAATCAGGACCAGCGCTTTTTGCGCGCGCTCAAAATTGCGGTTGACGAAGACCTGAAGTAACGTCCCGGCCCGGGTGTCAACCCGCCATCAGTTCATACACCTTCCAGGTTTTTGCCGCAGCTTTTGCCCAACGGAACCCTTGCTCACGTTTGAGGCCTGCCTGCACCAGTTTTTGCGCAACGTCTTTATCTTTCATGAGAAGTTCGAGCGCGGCTGCAATGGCGGCGACATCCTCGGGGTCGACCAGCAGCGCTGCGTCTCCACAAACCTCCGGCAGCGCCGCGCGGCGGGCTGCGATCACCGGCACTCCCGCAGCCATGGCCTCGAGTACCGGCATGCCGAAACCTTCGCCTAAAGACGGAAAGGCAAAAATACGTGCGCGCCCGTACCATTGGGCAAGGTTCTGCGCGGATATATAACCGAGTACCTGAATGTCCTGGCGCCTGGGGCTCGCTGAGATGCGCGCCAGGATCTCGGCGGCGCCAAATCCCGGCGAGCCGGCCAGCACCAGCTTCCATCCTGCAGGCGTCTGCTCGAATGCTTCCACCAGGCGGGCGATGTTCTTGCGCCTCTGCACGGCACCCACATGGAGCACAATGCATTCGCGCGAAACGGCGGGAGTGGGCGCGACGTGATCCGCGCCATGATGCACGACGTGAATGCGCCGGCGCTCCACTCCCAGCAGTTCCTCCACCTGCCGGGCGGTGAATTCCGAAACGGCGATGATGGCGTCCGATTCGGCGGCGGCCCGTCGCGCCTGCTCCGCAAAACGGCGGCGGAAATCAGGAGTGGAGTAATCGCTCGTCAGAACGAACAGGTCGTGAAAGGTGGTGACGGTGCGGCGGAAGCGGATTCCGGGCAGCCGCTGGTTCAGGCCATGAAAAAAATCGCGGGCGCGCGGCAGAAACGGCTCGTAGAGCAGAGCGCGGCACGCGTTGGGCGGTATCTCTGAGGTGAACGAACGCAGGTAGCGGTGCGGGCGGTAACACCAGGTAAACGGCTGCTCGGGGTGCGCGGTGGCAAGAGCCCGCATGAGCTCGCGCGAATACACGCCAACCCCGGAAAGATTGTCTCCCAGGCTGTAGGTGGCGTCGAGCGAGATTCTCAAACGGCCAGGCCGTACTCTTTCAGTTTGCGATACAGAGTGGTACGGCCGATGCCCAGCAAAAGGGCCGCCATGGCGCGGTCTCCCTTGGTGTACTCGAGGGCGTTTCGAATGGCGTGCTTTTCCATCTCCGTCAAAGGAATGATACCTGATTGCGGGGATGCGAGGCGTGGGGGCGCCGTGCCATTGACTACGGCCGCCACGGAACGGACACCGGACCGGCGGGCCTCCAGGTGGGTTTGCAGGGCTGAGGGCAGATCGGCGGTCTGGAGCAGCGGCCCGGAGTTCATGGCCACCATGCGCTCGATGCAGTTCTGTAATTCGCGCACATTACCGGGCCAGGGATAGCTGACCAGTGTTTCCAGACATTCGTTGGTGAGCTTATGCCTGGCTCCCAGGCGCTTGAGGAAACAATCGATCAGCAGCGGAATGTCCTCAATCCGCTCGCGCAGAGCCGGCAGCCGGACGGAGACGACATTCAGGCGGTAGAAAAGGTCCTGGCGGAAGCTCTTGTGTTCGACTTCGCGCGCGAGATCGCGGTGCGTGGCGGCGATGACGCGGATCTCGACCTTGCGGGTGGTGAGCGATCCGACGGGGCGGAACTCGCGCTCCTGAAGCAGGCGCAGCAGTTTGACTTGTACTTCGAGCGGCAGATCACCAATCTCGTCGAAGAAGGCGGTTCCGCCGTCGGCCAGCTCAATCAGGCCCCGTTTGGTTTCGGCGGCGCCGGTGAAAGCGCCTTTCGCATGGCCGAACAGCTCGCTCTCCATGAGCGGGGCCACCAAAGAACCGCAGTCGATGGGAATGAAACTGCCGATGTTGGCGCCTTCGTGAATAGCACGCGCCACGACTTCCTTGCCCGTACCGCTCTCCCCCAGCAGCAGGACCGGAGAACGGGAACGGCTCAACCTGTCTATGTGCCGCCGAATCTGGCAGATCTGCGGCGATTCCCCCACCAGACTGTGGCCGGAATCCACACACGAGGAGGCCATGAACTGCGCTATGTCTTTATAGTGCGCAGGCCGGCGGGCATTCTCACCGGCGGCGTTCCCGGCGATCTTCAGACGCGGCTGATGAGCCAGTATAGGATTAGGGCCACCAACACCGCACACGGCAGCAGTGCACTCTTAAGGCTGAACGAAGGCGGCGCTAATTCCAGCTTCTGCCAGAATGCAGGGATTTTGGCAGCCTGAGGCCGTTCGGTAACTGGTGGGAATGTCAGACGAAGCGTCGAAGCGAGCAGGACGCTCAGTGCGCTTCCCCAAGAGAGCACCGATGCAGGCAGCGCCCATCGATGATTCAGTTCTACAGCGTAGGTGAGGGCCAATCCGAGAGTTGGCCCGAATAGCGGTTTGAGCGGCCACCGTTTCTTCGGTTCGCTATAAGCGTCGGCCAGGATGATCGCCAACAGAAAGATGGCCGGTGGAATCGCGACTCGCGCGAAGCCGTTTTCACGAAAAAGCAGCTCAGGAGCCAGCCAACGCGCGGGCATCACAAATGCCGTGTACATCGAAACAGCCAACATCAAAGTTACGACCGCGTCCGTGGTGCGGCGGATGCGGCTATAGATGACGGACGGGACTGTGTATGTGGCCTCTACGAGATAACGCGCTGTACTCCGGTTCCGCTGCCGCATGTCGCCCAGAACCTCCTCCCGGCAGGCAGGCGGGAGGAGCCAATAGGCGAGGGTCTCCGCTATCTTGGACGGGCCGGATTCCATTTCGGGCGCCTCCGAACTCCTTCTGCGAGGTCGCCCCAAATCTCGGCGACGGCTTCCCAAACTCGCTTCGCCGTAGCCGCGGATTCTTCAAGCGCTCGCTCGCCCAGCGCCTCTAAGCGGTAATAGCGTTTGGAGCGGCCGCCCCTTTCGGGAGTCGGATCGGAGAGCCGTGACGAAATCAGACCTTTGTCCTCCAGGCGGTCGAGCGTGACGTAAACGGCGCCCGGCGACACTTTCCTGGGCTTGGCAAGCTCGGCGGCTTTTTCGTGGATGGTAACGCCATAGGCTTCATCGCGCAGGCTCAGGATGGCGGTCAGGATGATCTGTTCGAACTGCCCGACGGATTCCGGCATATTTCCCCAACAGTGTAGGGGAAATCGGTGTTGGTGTCAAGGA
>JASHOO010000618.1 GCA_030041035.1 Bryobacteraceae bacterium
ATCGAGGAGTACCTCGCGCACCGAGTTGATCGTGTTCCTGACACCCCACGTGATTTACGACACCAACCAGGTTGCCGAAGCCACCGACGAATTGAAGTCGAGATTGAAAAACATCGGCAGAATGCTGAAAGACGACCAGTGACCAGATCTTCTGAGGGGCAACAGGCCGGACCGGCAGCAGCTTCCCGCTCTACCGCAGAATCACCTTCGCCAAACCGGCATTGTTGGCGCTGTCCACCGCGCGCAGAGTTAGAAGGTGTTCCCCGGGGCTCAAATGATTCAGCCGCACGACAAATTTCTCTCGCGGCGAATCGATTACGCCGTCTGTTGCCTCGAGCGGCACCCAGATTCCCGCATCTACCGAGTATTCGCAGTGCCGCAGTGGAGATGTCGCATCCACAGCTTCAAAGTCCACTTCAAAACCGCCGGCGGTTTGTCGCGGGGTTCCGGCCGTGACCACCGGCGGCGTGTTGTCGATCAGGACCGGGGAACTTACCAGCTCCGCCTCCTGCGCCAGCCCGGGAGGGTTCACTTCGCGGTCGGACGCCACCACGCGGAAGAAGTATTTGCCATCCGCCAGCGCATCCCCATCCACCGACCACGCGTTCTCGTGAAGGTTCGTCCGCAGGAGCTTCCATTCATGCTCGCCCTCGCCGCGGAACCAGAGCGAGTACACCAGCCGGTCACCGTCGGGATCCTCGGCCTGCCAGCTAATGTTAATCTGTTGTGACGCCGCTCGCGACGCTGTCTGGGTCGGCGTGCCCGGGGACGTCGCCGGCGCTGCGTCGCCCGTGTCGGTCACCGTAATGCTGTAGGCGGAGGTTTGAGCCGGTTGCGCCTGCCGCGTTGCTCCAAGGGCTGCCAGTTGCGTCCCGATCGTGATGTTGCGGATAACCGGCGGGTTGTTTTGTGGCAGATACGCCACGATCACATTGCTGACGGCTGGCGTTTTCCCCTGTGATCCGGCGAATTCGGCTTTCCATTGAATGTATCGGGCGTTTGGGCTGGGAATCTTTGCCCCCGAGAAGTCGGTCAGAGGAGCCGACCAATCACTCCAGGTTTTGTCGGGACGCAGCGAGTTGCCCGTCCGGGTTCGCATCGAAATGCTGCCCCCGCCGGGGTCGTCCAACTGCCACGCAATCCGGCCCCACAGCGCCACCCCGCCCGCATCATGCACCGGCGCCTCATAGGAACCAGTGGTTTCGAGTGTATCCTCCAACTTATAGATACGGCCCATGTTGCCGGTTGCTGCCAGGACCGAATCGCCGTCCCGCACCAGGCGTGTGGCCTCCCCGTCGTTGGTCTGTGCGATCAGCGATAGCTTGCGGTCCGCTGAGAGCCGGTATACCCGCCCGTTCGCGTCAGTGGCAAACAGAAGCTGACCGTTCCAGGGCAGCAGGTCATAGACATTCTCTTCTTTTGAGCTCCACAGTGTCTCGACCGTGTTGTCAGGATTGATCTTATAAACCGCTGACTTCTCAACGCCCGAAACATCCACCATCGGCGCGAACGTGGCTGTTACCGCGGGCGGTGTCACCGGTTGTTGCTTGGCCTGCTCCGGTTGGGGCTTGATCTCCGGCCCAGCCTGGGCGCTCTCCGCGATCACGCTGATGCTGGTTGCCGTCGCCGCTACCACCGGTGCGTTCGCCGCCCCTTGACCTGCTTGCGGAATTCCTTGCGTTCGCTTGGCCAGCGACCCACCCATGGCCACTGCATAAACCGACCCATCCGGCTCCGCCGAAATGGCGCGCATCTCCGGCAGCGCGGCATTGTACAACACGAAAGCTTTGTCCTTGGCCGAGATGCGGTAGAGAATGCCGTTCGGCTCAGTCCCCGCCAGCAACCGCCCTTGATCATCGAGCGCCAGCCCCATCACATGCGCCTGCTCGGTGGCGTAGTAAACCTCACCCTTACCTGCACCAGTTACACGATAGATCTTGCCTTGATCTCCCGTGCCCACATACAGCACTCCGTCCGGACCGGCGACCAGGCACCAGATGTATTTCGACTGCGGTGAGAAATACTCCGAGGCCCTCCCTCCTTCGATCCGATAAATCTTCCCGTCCGGCGAAGTGGCTGCGTATACGACACCTTTCGCATCCACCGCCACGGCGAAAATCTCGGACTGCTCCGCCGTCCACACCAAACTGCTTTTCCCCGTCCGGTCAATGCGGAAGAGCCGCCCGCGATGGCCGGTGCCCGCGTAGAGCGACCCATCGGGAGCGGCCGCCACCGACCACACGATCGGCTGATCGGAGGAGAATACCGCATCCATCTTCGGTGCCAGCGTCAGCCTTCCGTAACGGCTGAGCGAAATACCCTGAAACCGCCCGTGGATGAAGTCCTGATACGAGTTCATCTCCCAAGTGGTTGTACTGGAGGCGTGGAGTGCGGCCCCAACAATCGTTAGCCCTAGCAAGCGCAAGCACGCGGTTATTTTCCTCGCGCCTCCGCACCTCGGCGGTGAGATGAGCTTCATTCTTTTACTTCCACCTGAACGGTCTTTCCTCCAGAGATGACCGCGTCACCTGCGCTGATCTCCAGTTCCTCGATTTTTGAATTCCGGCCTTGCAGGGCCGCTGTCTGTGAAGCTCCCAGAATCAGTGCCAGCGAAGGCGGCGGATCGGGAAAGTCCTCGCCCTCAATCTGGAAATTCGGCTCCGGCCGCCACACCCGCACATAAGCCTTCGTGTTGGCGCGCAGCTTGTTCACATTGTCCAGCAGCCGCTCGACGGAACGCGGTGCACCACCGATGATCTGCCGGTATTCGGTCAGGTTCGCCAGGTTGCCGTCCACGACGGTGAAGCATAACGGGCCTTCGGGCGCGCCCACCGGCACCTGATAATCCACCGTGCGCGTGACTTCCATGCCGTTGTCGCCCACCAGCACGGTCGTCAGCCGCACCGTCTCGCCCGGCCGCACCTCCTCCGGCGCCGCCACCACCTGATCAATCTGCAACTGCTTCTTTTCGTCGAAGCACTCAATCTCCATCTCGACCTTTTTCACTTCCAGCGACGAAAATCCGCTTTGCAACACGTACGCCAGCGGGATAGCCGAGGAAAGTGATACCTGCATTGCCGTGTTGGCATCGCCCGCATACATATTGTTCAGCTTCAGCGGAGGTGCGTTGCCTTGGAATTCGACCTCACCGCGCACTCCATAAGTCGCCGCGCCCAGCGTGCGTTGCGTAGAATCGATGGCCGAGAAAACAGCAATCTGCATCAGGAACGGCGCTAAGAAGCGGTCGTTGACCATCTGCATCTCATATCCTTCGATTTTGTGCCCACCCCGAAAAAGCGAAATCGAGATCGGCGCCATGTGGGCCCGCACACCCAGTTCCCCCGCGATGGCCGTGTCGCGATCCTGTGAAATGGTGCCCATCCACTCCTTGGGCGAAGAAATCTTAAAGGAGCTGGCCAGGTTCGGCAGCAGCGTCAGCACCTGGCTGCGCGCAAACGGCAGTTCGGTCGGACCGACCGAGAGAAAACGGTGTCCGAAGGCATAGACCTTGCCGTGGTCGATGCATGTCACCGTTCCATCCGCACCGATGCTCAAATCGCCGGTCATCAGCTCCACGCTGATCATGGCGCCCGGCTCTAGCGCCGCCGGATCTCCCATCCGCGCAGGCACCCGGCCACCGGCCGACACTCCCTGCCGCGGCTCCAATCCCAGCGCGCGCAGTTGCGGAGCGAAGCGCTCGATCGCTGCCTGCGTAAACCCTCCAAACGAAACCGGCGTGGCAATATCCACCATCCGCATGTCAGCCGCCATCGCTTCTCCGCGCCTGGGCAGCATTGCCGTCAAGTCCTTGCTATCCAGCGACAGACTCACCTGGCGCATCGGCTCCGAACTCACGTTTGAGACGCGCAGCATGTCCTCGATGGGCCTTATGCCGGCGATCGGCTCCTTGGCGAACGGGAATGCCATGGCTACCGCTCCCACCAGCTTGCCGTCAATGTATACCGGGCTTCCGCTCATTCCTTGCATCACCCCGGTCTCCGCCAGCGGACCACCGGAAAGCCGCGCCAGAATTAAGGACTCCTTCGGCCCGATGTTCTCGAGCACTCCCAATATCTGCACCTGGAAATCCTCAATCCGCGTTCCTGAGAACACGGTTTTGCCGACGCCGTGCATTCCCGGCTGAATGTCCTTGAGCGGAAAATACGCGGGCTGGGCCGATGCGGCCGCGGCTATGAGAAGTGCCGCGGGTACAACGAAGCGGTGCACGTTTATATTGTACCGTCGAATTGGTGCAACTTATACACCGCGTGTAAGCTTGAATTGCGGGATCGGCAGCACACAGAACCCGGCGCTTGACCCGTTAGCAAGATGCTCATCCGCCAACTCGCTCTCGAATGCGGCTTCGAACTGGCGGGTGTGGCTTCGGCCGCTCCACTTCCGGAAGCGGCCTACTACCATCAATGGGTCCACGCCGGCTACGCCGGGGAAATGCGCTACCTCACCGACCACCGTGCCGCGGTGCGTGACGACCCCCGCAACCTGCTGCCCACTGCGCGCTCCGTCATCTGCGTGGGTAAGCTCTATAACGGTCCCGAGCCCTATTCGACCCGCCTGGACAGCAACGACCTCGCCTGGATTTCCCGCTACGCCTGGGGCGACGATTATCACGACGTTATGCGCGGCGGCCTCGAGCGCCTTGCCGGGAAGCTTCGGGAACACGCGAGCGAACCCTTCGCATACAAGATCTGCGTCGATACAGCTCCCCTGCTCGAGCGCGCCTACGCGCGCATGGCCGGTCTTGGCTGGATCGGTAAGAACACCTGCCTCATCAACCAGCGAATGGGTTCCTGGTTTTTTCTAGGCGAGCTCATTACCTCGCTGGATCTCGAACCGGACACTCCCCCGCCCGATTCCTGCGGCACCTGCACACGCTGCATCGACGCCTGTCCCACGGCTGCCATCATCCCTTCTGACTCCGCCGGTGGTCCTGAATGGACCATCGACTCGCGCCGTTGCATCGCTTACTTCACCATCGAGCTGCGCGGCCCGATTCCCGCCGATTCCCGCGGGCGCGTGGGCCACCATGTCTTTGGCTGCGACATCTGCCAGGATGTCTGCCCGTGGAACGCGCGCGCACCCGTTACGGGCGATCTGGCGTTCGCGCCCGCTCATTTCGCGCCCGATCTCGCCCGCCTGGCTCAGATCTCCGAAGCCGAGTTCCGCGAGATCTTTCGTACTAGTCCGGTGAAGCGCGCGCGCTATTCCGGTTTCCTTCGGAACGTCGCCGTCGCCATGGGAAATCAAGGCTCCGAGCGCTTCCGCCAGCCCCTGGAACAAATGGCACAGTCGCCCGACCCGCTCGTCGCCGAACACGCGCGCTGGGCGCTCGCCCAGTTAGAATCGAAATAGGCATGCTTTGCTGGCGTTTCGGCTCGGCGGCGTTGTTTTGTCTTGTCCCCTTGGTGGCTCAGGACACGCCGATCACCCGCGCCTTTGATCATTTCTACAATCTCGAATACGATCAGGCCTTGGCCGAATTTGAAACCGCCCAGAAACAGGATCCGCAGGCCATCGGCCCCTACGATCACATTGCCCAGACACTGCTCTACCGCGAGATGTACCGTGACGGCGCGCTCGAAACCGAGCTCGTGTCGGGCAACAATCCGTTCCTGCGCCGCGAGAAGATGAACCCGACGCCGGAGGTGCAGAAGGAGTTCAGCGACGCCATCAACTCTGCCATCAGCCTGGCCGATGCGCGTCTTCAAAAAAATCCCAATGACACGAGCGCCCTCTACGGGCGCGGCGTAGCGTATGGCCTGCGCGCCAACTACAACTTCCTGGTGCGCAAAGCCTGGCGCGACGCGCTCCATGACGCTACCGAAGCTCGCAAGGATTGCAACCGCGTTACGGAGATCGATCCCACCAATGTTGACGCGCGCCTGATCCAGGGCGTGCACGATTACGTGGTCGGCAGCCTGCCCTGGAGCTGGCGCATGCTCGGTTTCCTCGTCGGATTTCATGGCGACAAACAACGGGGACTGCAAACCATCGAAGAGGTTTGTCATAACGGCAAGCTGAACAAGGTTGACGCCGAAGTTTTGCTCTGCGCGCTTTATCGCCGTGAAGGCCAGCCCCGGAAGACTCTGCCGCTGCTGGACGATTTGCAGAAGCGCTTCCCGCGCAACCACCTGGTTCTGTTTGAACAGGCGCAAATGTATAGTCAACTCGGCGACAAAACCAAGGCCATTGGAGCCCTCCAGAAAGTCATGGACATGAAGAAAGCCAACCTGCCCGGCTACGCTTCCGTGTCCTGGGAGCAAATCTATTTTCAGCTCGGTAACATCCAGTTCTGGTACAACGATCTTGATCCTGCATTAGACAACCTAAGAAAGGTCACGGCGTCGCACAGCGAGGTCGATCTCAACACTGGCGTCCTGGCTTGGATGCGCATGGGTCAGATCTACGATATGGAGCACCGCCGCAACGAAGCTATCGATGCTTACAAGCACGCCATCGCCTTTGCTCCGGATGCGGAAGCGGCGAAAGAGTCCAAAGGGTACATCTCGACCCCGTACCGGCGCGAGAATAAATCCTGATGCCCCGTTTCTTCGTCCAAAATTTCGGCTGCCGTGCCAGCCAGGCCGATGGTGCGGCCCTGGAAGCGCAGCTTTCCTCACGCGGTCTTGAACACGCGCCGGAACGCGCTTCGGCCGACTTCGTCATCCTCAACACGTGCACCGTGACCGCGTCAGCAGACGAGGACCTCCGCCAGACCGTGCGCCGCGTGCGCCGCGAGAATCCCCAGAGCCGGATCCTTGTCACAGGCTGCTATGCGCAGCGCGCCCCGGAGGAAGTCGCCGGGCTTCCCGGTGTCGAGTGGGTGGTCGGCAACTCACACAAAACCGGCATCGCCGGCCTGCTCACCGGCAGCGCGCCTGGCGCCGCGCCGTATCACGGCCAGGTGCTCGTCGGCGACATCTTTGATTGCCGGGATCTCCTTACCACGCCCGTGATGGATGCCGCGCCCGACCGCTCCCGCCCAAATCTCAAAATTCAGGATGGCTGCAACAATCGCTGTTCGTTCTGCGTCATTCCATTCGTGCGCGGCCGCTCGCGCAGTTCTTCAGCGGATCTGGTCGTTGAGCAGGTGCGCAACCTGGCTGCGCGTTATCGCGAAGTCGTTTTGAGCGGCATCAACCTCGGCCGCTGGGGCCGCGAACCGGGCAGCTTGATGCGTCTCGCCGGCCTTCTGCGCCGCCTGCTCGCGGAAACCGATATCGCGCGCCTGCGCCTCAGCTCGATCGAGCCCATGGATCTCTCCGACGATCTCCTCGGCCTGATCGCGGAATCGCCGCGTATCGCCAAGCACGTCCATGCGCCGCTGCAATCCGGCTGCGACAGTGTGCTGCGCCGCATGCACCGCAAGTATCGCCCGCACCATTACGCCGACCGCATTGGAAAAGCTCGGCGACTGATGCCCGACGCCGCCATCGGCGCCGACGTCATGGTTGGCTTCCCCGGCGAGACCGACGCCGAATTTGAAAACAGCCGGGCCTTCATTGACTCGCTGCCATTCACCTACCTGCACGTCTTCACCTATTCCGAGCGCCCCGGCACTCCCGCCGCCGCTGCCCCTGGCCAGGTTCCTATCCCGGTGCGGAAACTTCGCAACCGTGTGCTGCGCGAGCTCGCCGCGCAAAAGAACCTGGAATTTCGCCGCCGCATGGTCGGGAAACGGCTTTCCGTCGTAACGCTCGAAGAGCCGCTGGCCGCGCTCAGCGAGAACTACCTGAAGGTCGAAATGCGCGAGCATCGCCCGGCCCAGCAATTGATCAATTTAGAAATAGGCGGCGTGACCGCTACCACTCTCCGCGAAGTCACGCTGTTTCCGATCACCGCCTGACGAAGATTATGCCTGCCGATCCCAAGCGCGAATTCTTCCGCCACACCGTCGCCACGCTCGCCTACCGCTGTGCCAAGACGCTGCGCGATGCTCCTGAGACTTTCGCCGATTTCCGCATTGCAGAAAAGACCCGCACCCCCGCCCAGCTGCTTGCCCACATCGGCGACCTCCTCGATTGGGTTCTGTCGCAGGCGAAAGGGAATGAAGAATGGCATAACTCCAAGCCTCTGCCATGGGACCAGGAAGTCGCCCGATTCTTCACTGCTCTCGAAGCGCTGGACGCATATCTAGCCTCGGACGCGCCTATGGCCGCACCCGCCGAGAAGTTGTTTCAGGGCGCCGTCGCCGACGCACTCACACACACCGGCCAGCTCGCCATGCTCCGCCGGCTCGCCGGTTCGCCGGTCAAAGGCGAGAATTACCACCGCGCCCACATTACTACAGGCCGCGTCGGCCCCGATCAGCCTGCGCCTGTGCGAGAATTTGACTGAACCTGTTGTGACCCGCTTATCTCTGTAATTGAAATTCACTTGACCTGTGGAGGTGATGAATGCAAACAATGAGCCGCAATCTCGCGTTCGTTTTAGCCCTGCCGTTGCTTGGCCTGGCAGCGTACGCCGCCGAAGATGTCGTAACCGCCGTTGAAGGCACCGTCAAGAAAGTTGACGCCGGGACAAAGACCATGGTCGTCCAGACTGAGGACGGCACCGAACATACCATTCATTTCGTCAAGCGCACCAGCGTGCACGGTACCGAGGCCACCGCCAAGGGGTCCAAGGATGTCTTCCATGGCCTGGATGAAGGTAGTCACGTAGTCGTGCACGTCACCAAGAATGGAACCGAGGAGACTGCCGATGAGGTCGACAAGGTCGGCAAGGACGGTCTGAAAGTTACCGAAGGCACCATATCTCATATCGACCGCGGCGCCAAAACCCTCACCATCAAGAGCGCCGACGGCACCGAGGAAACGTACCACTTAGCGGTCCACGCGACCAAAGACGCCGGTAAAGATATCGCGGAGGGAACCGAGAAATCAACCAAAGTGACTGTCTACTACACCGAAGAAGCCGGCCACAAAGTCGCCCACTTCTTCAAGAAGATTGCGTAGCTCGCCTGCGGGCGGCCTCACATCTCGCGCCGCCCCTCCATCGCTTTCCAGATCGTCACTTCGTCCGCGAACTCGAGGTCGCTGCCCACGGGAATGCCCATCGCTATCCTCGTCACGCGCAGCCCCAGCGGCTTGATCAGCTTCGATAGGTAAACCGCGGTCGCTTCGCCTTCAGCGGTCGGATTCGTCGCCAGGATCACCTCTTCGATCTGCCCCGCGCCGATCCGCTCGATCAGGTTCTTGATCTTGAGCTGCTCCGGTCCGATCCCGCGCAGCGGCGAGAGGGCGCCATGCAGCACGTGATACAGTCCGTTGAACTGCCGCGTGGTTTCGATCCCGATGATGTTATGCGGCTCCTCCACCACGCACAGCACCTTCGCGTCGCGCGTCGTGTCGCGGCAAAACTGGCACAGATCACCTTCGCTGATGTTGTTGCACACTGGGCAAAGCCCCAGCTTGTCCTTCACGTCGAGGATTGCCTGCGAAAGACGCTCGGCATCCTCGCGGCTCGCGCGCATCAGATGAAACGCCAGGCGCTGCGCGGACTTCTGTCCTACACCCGGCAGATGCTTCAGTTCGTTAATGAGCCGCGCAAGCGGCTCTGCAAAATCCGGCATGAGTCCATGTAGTGGCCGGGCATGCGCGGCCTCTAGAACATCCCTGGCGGCAGCCCCAGCCCGCCCAAGAGGCCGCCCATTTTCTGCTTGGCTTCTTCTTCTACCTTCTTCACTGCCTCGTTGCAGGCCGCCACTACCATGTCTTGCAGCATTTCCACATCGCCCGCAACTTCCGGATCGATCTTCACGCTCAGCAGGTTCTTGTTGCCGTCCATCTTTACCGACACCATGCCCCCGCCAGCCGACGCTTCCACGCGGATCTGCGCGATCTCCTGCGCCATCTTCTCCTGCATCTGTTGCGCCTGCTTCATCATCGCCTGCATGTTCCCCGGCATCTTCATGGTCTCCGGTCTCCTATCCTTTCAAGTCCCGCACCGTGCGAATCTCTCCTCCGAATACCTCGCGGTATCGCTGCACTTCCGGATTTTCCAGCGCGCGCTGCGAAACATCATCTGGTTGCCGGGGCTGCGCCACCGGCTCTGCCTGCCGCACCTCGCCCGCTGACACCTTGATCTGGTACGTACGCCCGCTCGCGCGCCGCGCCGCCTTCTCCAGGTCTGCGGGCTTCATGGAAAGCAGCAGCTCCTTCGGTGTCACAAACTGTAGCACGTTCCCCGATTCCGTGATCTCGGAATGTTCCACCGCATCCGCCGTAAACGTCATGCCCATTTCCATCAACGCCAAGTGCAGCTTCGCCCGCCAGTCGACGACACCCACCGAAGCGGGCGCCGGATCCGCCGCCAGCGCCGTTGCCCCAATCGACTGCGGCTCCGTCCGCGCCGCTGCCTTTTTCGCCCGATCCAGCTCAAACGGCGACGGCCCCGTCCGCGCTGCCGGCTTCGCAGTCTTGGTCTCGGCGTCTCCGCGCTGCGGCGCTGAAATCTCGCTGGAAGGCTTCTCGAGCCCCGCCAGCGCTTCCTCAATCGACGTCAGCCGCCCCGCATACACCAGTTTCACTAGCCCGATTTCCAGATGAAACCGCGGCTGCAACGAAAACTGCAAATCGCGAAACAGATCCAGCGCGAGTTGCAAGTACCGTGTCAAATCTTCCTCCGAAAACGCCGCCGCGATCTCTCCCAGCCGCGCCCGTTCCGCAGGCGACGCCGCGATTAGCCGCGTATCGCTCCCCGCGATCTTCGCGACCAGCAGATTCCGGAAAAATCGCGTCAGCTCCCGGCTAAAATGTTGCAGGTTGTGCCCGTTGCGCTCCAGTTCATCGACCAGCCCCAGCATCCGCGCGCTATCGGCTCCCGCAAGGGCATCTGTCACCCCGCCCAACGCGTCCAGCGAGAACGTGCCCAGCAGCGCCCGCACCTGTTTGGCATCCAGCTTCGTCCCGCAGCATGCAATCGCCTGATCCAGAGCCGACAAGGAATCGCGAATGCTGCCCTCGCCGGCCTGCGCCAGCACCGCCAGCGTCTCCGCGTCCGCCTCAATCCCCTCCTGACGGCAGATCCACTCCATCCGCGCCACCACTTCATCAAACTCCACTGATCGGAAGCTGAAATGCTGGCAGCGCGACGCAATCGTCGCCGGAATCTTGTGCGCTTCAGTCGTGCACAGCACGAAAATCACCCACGCCGGCGGTTCTTCGATCGTCTTCAGTAGCGCGTTGAACGCTTCGCTGGTAATCTGGTGCGCCTCGTCGATGATGAACACCTTGTAACGGTCGCGCGCCGGACGATATCGCACATTCTCGCGCAGCTCGCGCATTTCGTTGATGCCGCGATTCGATGCCGCGTCGATCTCGATCACATCCGGCGCATTGCCCTCCGCGATCTCGCGGCAGCTCGCGCACTCGCCGCAGGGGTCATTGGTCGGTCCCTTCGGAATGCAATTGACGCAGCGCGCCAGGATCCGCGCCAGGGTCGTCTTGCCCGTCCCGCGCTGGCCCGAAAAAATGTATCCGTGCGCGATGCGCTGCTGCGCAATGGCATTCTCCAGCGTGGTCTTGACGTGCTCCTGGTTGACCACATCCGCGAATTTCTGCGGCCGGTATTTGCGTGCAATCACTTGATACATGCGGAGGGAAGCGCCAGGCCCCGGGTGATCCGCGGCACACAGGTTAAGCCGCTACCGTTGCTTCTTTCCAGACCTGGCGGGGTTTGCAGCCGCCTGCTGCACGGAGCCCGGAACCTAGCAATCAATCATCGTAGCACGCCGCCGCCAACAACTCGACAAACGGTATATTCTTACGCCATGCAACATTCGAAACCCAAGCGGCTGGCGTCCCTCTGCCTCGCCTTCGTCGCACTCCGCGCCGCCCCCCAATCACAGTCACTCGACCACACCGCCCCACTCGAATCACACGGCGACTTGGCAGCGCAAATGGTCGAAGGTATCCATCGGTATCTCGATCGGGCTACGACCGCAGCAGTCGAGTCGCGGGAGAAGTTCTGGAACCGGGACTATCAATCGGCTGAGCGCTACGAGTCGTCCATCGCACCGAACCGCGAGCACTTGCGAAGAATCATCGGCGCAGTGGATCAGCGGCTCCCGGCGACTGACATTCGAATTGATACCGCCAATCCGCAAGCATTAGCCATAGCGCACGGGG
Organism: Bryobacteraceae bacterium; assembly: GCA_030041035.1. Classification (GTDB taxonomy): domain Bacteria; phylum Acidobacteriota; class Terriglobia; order Bryobacterales; family Bryobacteraceae; genus QHXW01. The sequence goes on from JASHOO010000618.1 coordinate 12,147, forward strand.
ACAAGTACGAAATCGATGCCGTGCGCTGGCCGGTGTTTGGGGGTGTCGACGGCGAAGGCCTGCTGCTGGAACCGGCGAGCCGGCCCGTCGCACGAATCGTCGCAATTCCGGATGCCGACTGGACGCCTGAAATGCTTGCCGGTTTGACGCCCGGCGTGGATGCGGGCGCACAATACGCGCGGCGTCTCGTTGAGAACCGTTGCGAAGTGCTCATTCCGGTGCTGATCGACCGGGCCGACACCTGGTCCGGCATCCCCGGCATTCGCATGACCAATCAGCCACACCGTGAGTGGATCTATCGGATGTCTTACGAAGTTGGCCGGCACATCATCGGCTACGAAGTGCAAAAAGTGCTCGCAGCCGTGGACTGGTTCGCAAAACGAAATGCGGAGCAGCGCGTGCCTATCGGCCTGGCCGGTTATGGCGAAGGCGGGCTCCTTGCGCTTTACAGCGCGGCACTCGATCCCCGCATTGACGTGACACTGGTGAGCGGATACTTCCAGGCACGCGACGGGCTTTGGACCGAACCGATCTACAGGGACCTCTGGGGTCTGCTACGGGAATTCGGCGATGCCGAAGTGGCGAGTCTGATTGCGCCGCGGGCGCTGGTAGTCGAAGCCTGCCGCGGCCCCCACATTTCCGGACCGCCTTCGCCTACACAGGAACGCCAGGGCGCAACACCGAACGGCGTGCTGGCGGACCCGCCGCTCGATTCGACGCGCGCCGAAGTGGAACGCGCAAAGCCGTTTTTCACAAAGCTGCGGGCCGGCGAGCATCTCCGCCTAGTGATCAGCGGCGACGGACACGGCTTACCCGGCTCCGAGCCCGCGCTACAGGCCTTCCTCGAGTTTCTTCGAGTCCGCAACACATGGCGCGCAGCGGGCACATTGCCCGAATTTTCCCGGCAGGCACCCGATCCGGCAGAGCGCTTACACCGGCAATTCAACCAGCTGGTCAATTACACACAGCGATTGATCGCCGCGTCGGGGGATCGCCGCACGGAGTTTTGGTCGAAAGCCGACTCCTCATCGGCGGAACGATGGCACGAGTCCACACGCTTTTATCGCGATTATATCTGGGATGAGGTGATCGGGCGGC
>JASHOO010000619.1 GCA_030041035.1 Bryobacteraceae bacterium
GGTTTCGGCCTGGGGCGCGGGCGTTGACTCGCCTGCCGGTGAAACGGTTTCGGCTGGGGACGCCAAGGCAGATTCGGGTGCCAACTGACTCACCGCAGGCTTTGACTCAATCACCGGCGCTTCTTGCAACAAGGCGAGCGGAGCTACAGGCGGCTCAAGCGGAGTGGCAGCCTCCACTTCCAGCTTTGGCGGCTCGATGGCTGCGGACAAGGAAGGTTGCTCGGCGGCCTCGGGTTTGGAAAGCGGCGGCTCTGAGCCCCAGGTGTCGGGCGGCCCTGAAATCCAGAGCGAGAGTGGCGGCTCTTCGGGCACCGCGTAGCCGGTGCTGACCGGTGCTGGTTCTGTGACCGGCGTTGCATATAGAAGCGGGGCCGTTTCCGCTTCCGATTCGACTGAGGCCGGCGGGGGGTCAGCTGCCCACAGATCCGGGTAAGAAGTCAGTGGGGGAAGAGCCGGGCTAGCTGTGACACCAGGCGATTCAATCGGGGCTGCCGGCGGCGGTTCCAATGCAGCAGAGAGAAGCTCCAACTGGGTAGACTCAGGCTTCGACTCAACAACCGAGGGCGGCCAATCGGCCGTCCACAGGTCAGGCTCTTCAGTCGGTGGGGCGGGAATTGAGTCAACAAGCGCAGGAGGTGATGCTACAGGAGGCTCGGGTGATGAGAGTGCAAATTGTGTATCCCAAGCCTTTGACTCAGCCGGCGGCAATTGGGAATCGAGCGTCCACCATGCCGGCGGCGTCGTTTGCGGAAGGGCCGGTGCCTGGCTGACTGAGTCAACCATGGGCTGCGGCTCTATGGATGCCACGGGTTCAGCGGCCGACGCATCGAGAGCCTGATCGAAGGCAGGTTGTTCCGATTCCAATACCGTGGTCATGTGCTCGGGCTCAATAGATGGCCGTGTGGTGTCTAAAGGCCACCAAGCTACAGGTGTTGACGCAAGGACCACCGGTGCTTCGATCAGTGGTTCGTCTGGTATAGCGAAAGACGTCGTCGACTCCGGGCTGGAGACGATTGCCGGAGAATCCGCGGGAGCAGTCGGCGTAAGCCTTATCTCCGTAGCGGCGAATTTCGGCTCAGCCTGGTCTATTGCGGACTCAATGGCCCACGCATCCGGCATAGGCGGCAGAGCTGAAGCCTCCGCTTCAGCCGCAAAGGCAGACTCCGCGACCGGGGCCGGAATTTCCACCGGAACCGGTTTCGCCGGGGCGGCGTTAACTTCCCGGGCCAGCTCGATGTGTTCAACGGCCTGGCGAAATTCACGGGCATCCTGAAAGCGGTCACCCGGGGCTTTGGCCAAGGCCTTGGCAATCACATCCCCCAGCTCGCGGGGCACTTCCGGGTTCACATCACTCACATGCCTAGGCGCGGTATTGACATGCGCCAGCATGATGTCGAACTGACTCTTGGCGTCAAACGGGAGTTTTCCCGTCAGCATCTCGTAAAGCACGATGCCGAGCGAATAAATGTCGCAGCGTGCGTCGGCTGCATCGCCCTTGACCTGTTCCGGAGACATGTACTTGAGCGCTCCGATCACCGCTCCCGCCGCGGTCAGCTCCGGGTCCGATACCGACTTGGCCAGGCCGAAGCCATTCAGCCGCACGATACCGTCCGGGGTGACGATCAATCTTGACGAGCTCAGCCCGCGATGAATGATGTTGTGGGAATGTGCGTACTCAAGAGCCGAGAGCGCCTGGCATGCATACTGACAAGCAGTCTGCCACGCAACGGGCCCAGTTTGAAGCTTTTCCGCCACCGTGACGCCGGGGACGAATTCCTTGGTCATCACCAGCTGGCCTTCAATCTCCCGCGCGTTATAAAACGTGACGATATTGGGATGCAGCAGCTGCGCATGAACCTTGATTTCGCGGAGGAAGCGGGCGTTCTGCTCCTCGTCATCTCGAATGCTCTTGGGCAGAATTTTCAGAACTTCAAACCGCTGCGCGAATACATTCCTGACTTTGTAAGCGACACCGGTTTTGGAAGTTCCGAGTAATTCGACGATCTCATAATCTGCTACTCTTTTGCCAATTTCAAATCCCATTTCAGCACCGATAGTGAAGTAGACGACTCCGGGCAATAACCTATCGTGATTGTACGAGATGCTTAATTAGTGGTCAATGAGAACAGCCTGTAAGAAACCATTATTTACCGAAGTAATAATTGACTTAGTAACTAATGTATAGCTTCAATCTAGGCGATGGATTGTATTTTAGTTCGGAGAAGGTGAAACCTGCTTCGATCTCGCCGGCTCGAGGTTAGGCAGAAAGGCAGCGAGCAGGCCGATAACCGGCAGAAAGGAACAGACACGATAGACAAAATCGATACTGGTGGCATCGGCCAAGTGGCCTAGCAACGCTGCTCCAATGCCGCCCATTCCGAACGCCAGTCCGAAGAAGAGACCCGAGACGGTACCGACTCTGCCAGGCACGAGGTCCTGAGCGTAAACGATGATGGCGGAAAACGCGGAGGCCAAAACCAGGCCGATAATGACGGTGAGGAAGCCGGTCCAGAACAGACTGACATACGGCAACAGCATAGTGAACGGCAGAACACCCAGGATTGACCACCAGATGACGTACTTCCGGCCGATACGATCGCCGACCGGTCCGCCCACAATCGTACCGGTGGCGACGGCACCGAGAAAGATGAATAAGTAGATTTGCGCGGTGCGCACGGACACATGGAATTTGCTGATCAGGAAGAACGTATAGTAGCTGGTTAAACTCGCCAGGTAGAAGTATTTCGAAAACACAAGTGCAATCAGGATGGCGAGCGCCAACGCGACTTTGGTTGAAGACAGGTGTACCTGTGCGTCGTGAGCCAGCTCTTTGGCCTTTACAGTAAGGGAGCGCCTGGCTTTGTACCAGCGGCCTACGCGTGAGAGCACGATGATGGCTACGAGCGCGGCGGCCGAGAACCACGCGATGCTGCGCTGCCCACCCGGAAGCACAAGAAATGCGGCCAGCAAGGGCCCGAGCGCGGAGCCGGCATTTCCGCCCACCTGGAATAATGATTGCGCGAACCCGTGTTGTCCACCTGAAGCCATGCGCGCCACTCGCGACGATTCCGGATGAAACACCGCCGATCCCACTCCCACCAGCGCGACCGCCATCAGAATCATTCCAAACGTGGGCGCGACGGAGAGCAGAACCAGGCCGATCAGGGTAGAGCCCATGCCCATCGCCAGCGAGTACGGCGTGGACCGGCGGTCGGTGTACCACCCCACGAGCGGCTGCAACAAAGACGCGGTTAACTGCGAGGTCAGCGTGATCAACCCGATCTGCCCGAAATCCAGGCGGTAAGCACTTTTCAGGATGGGGTAAATAGCGGGGATGATCGACTGCATCATGTCATTCAAGAAGTGGCAGAAGCTGATGGCGCTGAGGACGCGGAAAGCGAGACCGGTGCCGCGCTTGGGGGGAGCGTCGACAACGGCAGCCATTCTGGTTGGTGTGGACATTCTCTTTGTTAGTGTAACGAGGAAACTCAGGTGTTAGGTGCTAGGTGTTAGGGTCTGCTTCCCCGGCACCTGACACCTGAAACCTGCTTTAGTGGAACGCGTCTGCCAGCGAGAAGGTTGGCACGTGCAGCGCGATTTGCCGTGAGGCTGTTGAACGGGTGTAGATTGGTGGCAGACGAGGTGTGCCTGGCATGCCCCACGTTCGTTTGCGTCATGGCCTGAGGATGCTTGGCGGTATAGCCGCTTTAGTTGTGGCATTCGACGCGCTTGTGTCGGCCGCGGAGACGTCTGCCATCCGATGGATGCCGTTAAACGAGCCCGGTGTCGGGGGTGCGGTGGTGGCCGTCTCGGTCAGCCCATTCGACAGCCGGCGAATTCTCGCTGCCGGCGACATGCTGGGCGTTGCTTTGAGCACTGACGGTGGGGCTACCTGGCAGGCCACCACGGGATTCACCACGTGGGAAATGGCGTCGTTTACATGGCATCCTAGCGAGCCGCTGACCGTCTGGGTGGGGTCTATGAGCGGACCGTACAAGAGCACCGACGGCGGCCATTCGTGGACATCCATGCGCACGGGAATGCCGCCAGTCGCGGACGATTATTACACTGCACCTATCGAGAAGATTCTGTTCGATCCCGCGCAATCGGATCATCTACTTGCTTTCGGCGGCAGCCACATCCAGTTCGGGGTGTGGAAAGACGGCCTTTACGGCGCCGTTTGGGAGAGCCAGGACGGCGGCAGTCATTGGCATGAGTTGAGCCAAGTCGGAAGCGGCGCCGAATACGGGGTTATGGCCGCGACCTACTCAGCCGGGCCTTCTCCGTATTTGCTGTACGCGGCTACAAACGCTGACGGAATCTTTCAGAGTGCGGATGGCGGCAAAACGTGGCAATCCGTCAACAAGGGTTTGCCTTCCCGGAACGCGAGCTACATTGCGGCTGATCCGCGAGAAAAGAACACGGTCTATGCATCGCTGTTCGCGAATGGCGACAGTCCGGGCGGCGTTTATCAGTCGACGAACGCCGGCGCGACATGGAGTCCGATCAACACGGGTCTGGGGCAGCTAACCGGTGATCCACAGGATCCCGGCAAGGTTTCCACCTACGCTGTAGTCGAGATCGCGCTAGTTGCGCCGTACACTCTGTTTACTGCTGATTTGAGCTATTGGAATACGCAGGCCTATCGAAGCACGAATGGTGGCGAGACGTGGCAGCCGATGCAGGACCCGCAGCACTTCTATGCCGGCACCAGCTCGGCATACGACCTCGGCATCGATCCGTGGAATGCCAATCACGTGTTTATGGGCACCATCGCGGTCATCAACTCGACTACGAACGGCGGGGCGGAGTGGACGGACTCGACGGCACAGGATGTGTCCGGGAGTTATTGGCGTGGCGATGGATTTTCAGGACTCGTGGCGACCAATGTTGTGTTCGATGCTCCGCGCGGGCGCGTCGTGTTGATGGCTATGGACGACGGGAAGTGGATGGAAAGCTCGGACGGTTTCCATTCGTGGCGCTGGGGCGGGATCGGCATGAATCACTTTGACGGCGGCGGCGGCGCAAGCTTCTCGGCCGATGGAAACACCATCTACGCGACGTTCGGCCAGGACGGCAGTTATGACGGGGTCGCAAAATCAGTGGATGGAGGAATCCACTGGAACTATCTGACAACGCCTGTGACGCAAGGGAGTCCTCTCGGCGTCTACGCCATTCCCGCTGCGCCCAACCGCGTCTGGTTTACGGTCAACGGTTCACTCTACGCATCCGAAGATGGAGGTCAATCGTGGTCGATCGTAACGTCAAACGGAATTGGTGGTGACGGCGGCCTGCGCTATGTTGTTCCCGAACCGACCAACTCCGAAACATTCTACGTGAACGGCGCCACCGGAATCTGGAAAACCACTGATGGGGTGACGTTTCAACGGATGGCGGGAAGCCCCCAGCAATCCAACCGCATCATCGTCGATCCCACCAAGCCCGGCCGCCTTTATGTGACCGTGTGGGAAACGGGGAATGGCGACGGGCTCTACACGTTCGACACCGGCACCTGGAGGCTGCTGCTGGCCAGTTACGCGCTGGCGGGCGTGGCAGTCGACCCGAGTGATGGCGGGCGCATTGTCGTCAGCACGGACGACGACCCTTACCATGACGTTTCGTCCGCGACCGGCGTTTATCTCTCAGAAGACGGCGGGGCAACCTGGATCGCGCAAAACCAGGGCTTGGCGGAGCTCCGGGGCTCGGTGATTGCCTTCGTCCCATGGAATCCGCAGCAGATCATTCTTGGGACCACCGGCCGCGGATTCTGGCTGGGGACGCTGGCGACATCGAAATAATCGTTCTGGGGTGTGCTGCGGCTTTGCGTTAGTGAATCGTGTCCGCGAGGGAGAAGATCGGCATGTACAGCGCGATCAGCACAAACGCGACGAAGATGCCCATGAAGATCATGATGGCCGGCTCGATGAGAGAGAGCGCCGCGGTCATTTTGGTATTGACATCGTCTTCGTAGAACTCAGCCACGCTGGTCAGCATCACCGGCAAGGCGCCGGTGGATTCGCCGACTTCGATCATGTCGATAGCCAGCGGCGGAAAGATGCCGGTGGCCTGGAGCGAACCCGAAAGCGCCTGGCCCTCCCGCACCATCTTGCCCGCTTTGTCGAGCGTGCGCCGCAGCAGCGCGGCGCCGAGCGAATCGGACGCCGTCTCGAGGCCTTGCATCAGCGGGATGCCGCCGGTGAGCAGCGTGCTGAGCACGCGCGAAAACTGGGCCACCTGGTATTTCAGCCAGATGTCTCCCAGGATGGGCGTGCGCATGCGAACTGCGTCCAGCTTCTCCTTGGCGGATTCCCGGCGCGACCAGAGCAGGAACAGGAAGATGGCGCCCACGAGACCGGCGAAAAAGAGCAGCACGTAGTTGCGCGCCGTCGTGCCCACGGCAATGAGCAGCTGGGTGATAGCGGGCAGTTGCGCCGACATGCTGGAGTACAATTGTGCAAAATTCGGCACCACATAAGTGACCAGAAACACGATCAAACACACGACCAGACAGATCAGTACCGAGGGGTAAAGCAGCGACACCAGGATCTTCTTGCGCACAGCGAGCGACAGTTTTTGATAGGTAATGTAGCGGTCCAGCACCTCCGCCAGACTGCCGCTTTTCTCGCCGGCCATCACGGTCGTGATGTAGATTTTCGGAAACACCCCCTGCATGCGAAAGGCTTCCGACAGCAGCGTGCCCTTACGGACTTCATCACGCACGGTTTTGATATGTGGGCCGAGTTTGGGATCGGTGAGACGGTCGGCGAGGAGGTCTAGCCCTTTGAGAATCGGCAACCCGGCGCGGATCAAGGTTACGAACTGCTGGTTGAAAATCAGGAATTTTTCGAGGTTGAGCTTCTTGCGCCGCCCCAACAGCGGGACTTCGCTTGTGAGGCCACGGGCTACGCGCCGCGGCCGGATGGAATAGATCAGATAACCCTGCTGCGCGAATCGTTCGCGGACTTCGCTTTCGCTGGCGGCCTGCGCTACCTGCTGATGAATCTCGCCGCGCGCGTCGGCGTATTTCAAGATCCAGTCCGCCATCGCCTAGCGCCCGCTCCCGCTATCCACCACTTCGGCGCCGGGCGGCGGCTGGAACTGGAACAGCGTGCCGGCGAGTGAGGGATTCAGCTTTTCGTCCTCGAAGGTGAAATCGAGAATCGACTGGTCCTGACCGACGATATGCAGCCTGCGAATTTCAAACGCGGGCGATACCAGAAACTCCACCTGGGAATACGGCAGGCTGGGCAACCTGGGCTCAGCCGTGACGACTGAGCCATCTGCCACTGGCCGTGCCTGAATATTGTGGAACTCGCGTTCGAAGTTCAGCTTGCCCAGCAGGAAGGCGAGCGGCGCGCGCATATCCTCGGTCTCTTTGAGCGGCATTTTCTCCACACGTTTTTCGCTCGGCAGGTAGAGGTAAACCTCCTTGCCATTGGAAACGAACAACTTGCCGGGCGGCTGGGTGTAATCCCAGCGCATGCGCCCCGGTTTACGCAAATAGAGGATACCGGACTCGGTCCGTGGCCCGCGCCCCAAACCGCTGTAAGTCTCGGCAAACTTCACTTGAAGCGTGTGGGCACGGTTGTACCGGCTCTCCACGGTGCGCAGCAGATGTTGGGTGGGCGACTCCTCGGCAAACGCCAAGAGCGCCCATAACCCCAGGAGCCCAAAAGCCCTCACGACATGATTGACGGAGCGAACGGGGGAAGCGTTGTCCTGAAAGTTGGGCTGCACCCACCCATCGTAACGCTACTGACCAAACCGTTGGCAGGTCGATCTCGGCTCACCTGTTTTGAGACAGGTGCGAGGCTAAGGCTGTGCCAGCAACTGCTGGACTTTTTGCTCCAGATCGGCGGCACTGAGCGCGACCCCGACGACGTGATGCGAGCGATCGAGCACCAGGGTGGTTCCGGCTGCCACGTCAGCTCCATAGCGTTTTGCGAGACCGGCGCGGTCCGGAACTTGCGGCCAACCCGGCGTGATGTCATCGAGCGCCTGTGCGGCGTGGCTCGCGTTCGGATCGGCACTGATTCCGAGGGCTTTCAGGCCGCTGCGCTTGTAGTGGTTGTACAGCGGCATCAGGGAAACGAGCTGGCGCACCGAGGCGGGACTCGATGGTGACCAGAACGTGACGAGCACAACGCGCCCTCCGAGGCCAGACAGGCTGACGTACTTTCCCGTCGTGTCGCGGGCCGAGAAGTCTTCAAAGACTGCGGGGACACCCGGCTTGAGGCCTGCCTCGGATGCCCGGTCATGGACCGGTTTGGGCTGAGCCGCCATCCTATGGGCCCAGCGAGATTGCGCCTCGAATGCAGCCACGTCGGCCTTCTCCCTTTGCCGCACAAATTTCTCGATTGCGGGCAGGTTCTCACCCAAGAAGTACCCGGTCACTTCGGATTCACCCCGGCGGAGGACGAGTTGATAGCAGGCCTGGTCTCCCCCAATGATCGCTGAAAGGACACGTACCTCGTCGGCCTGCGTCACCTCAGCGATTTCCTGGTCTTGTGCGTCACAGCCCGCGCGCAAGGGCTGGGCGGGCGGCGCCGATGCACCAGCCGCAATCCAAAGTAGGAGTCCCAGTGTCGTCATTGGCTCAAACGCAGGACTTCAGAGGCGAGTTGTGCGAATAGCGATTGCAACTGATTGCGATCCGCCGTGACCAGATAGGTTCCCTGCTCCTGATCCGATTGGTAGGCAGGATTCGCCGTAGGGACATAGGACAAAGGATCGTAAGGGAGAGCGGGAATCGTTGGCACATTGGCCACCATGGGAAGGAAATCCCGATCCACGGAGTCGGTCCCGTTGCCCGTGAGATAGACGACATTGATCACGGGATGAAAGGTCGTGTCGGAGCGGATCTTGAAGGCCTCGTTAATGGTGCCGTTCATGCTGGCCGCCACGATGGAGTTCGGCTGGTCGGGCCGGAAGTATCCGCCGTACGTGTCGGCGTTGGTGTAGGTATTGGAGGTGGGAAAGAAATTCGAGCCTGACCCGATCGTGGGGTAATTCGACCAGTAATCCCCGGTGTTCTTGCAGTTCGGAGTTACCGTGGGATCCGGCGCGCAGAGCTGGTTGACCTGAAAAATCCAATTGTCGCGAATGCCGTGTAATGAATTCCCATAAATGTCCGTATTGGGAATATAAGCGATGTATTGGCGAATATTGGTGCTGGGAAGGCTTCCGGCGTTCGAGCAGGTCGCCGGGAACGAGGGCGAGGGGCTTGAGTCCATGGGCTGCGCCAAACCGTAAGTGCTGGCGCCCCAGGAATCCTGATCGCCCCACTGCGACAGGGTACCCGTTACGGTTGATCCCGCCGAGCAGACCACCGGCATGTTCACGCAAATGGCTTCTTCGTTGACACCGTTGGCATCGGTCGGGCCCACATCGGCGCAGCTATTAGCGTGCCCGAACGTCGAGCCGCTTTGCGCGGGCGCTGCCGGGCTGGAAAGAGCCGGACCCCATCGCGAATCGAGCGCCGTACGAATCGGGAACGCGGCGGAGACGCCGTTCGGAGACCCGTCGGTAAACAGCATGATGGTGTTCAATGCCAGCGGCAGATCCACCGCCTGAATCTCCTGATAGGCCAGTTGCAGCGCGGAGATCGTGTTGGTGTTGCTCTGGCACACGATGCTTCCGATGTCTGTATTCAACGTGCCGCTGCCGTAGCTGGTGCTGGGAGCATAGATCAGGTGCGCGGTGATGTCGAAGGTAACGAGCCCGATATAGTCATAAGGGCTGAACAAAGTAATAAAGTTCTGGGCCGCCTGGATCATAGCCTGGCAGGCCGTCAGTCCGGTGACGGGATCGGGGGCGGTGTTCATGGAGCTGGATTGGTCGAGTACCAGCATCATCACCAGACCCCGGCGGCTCGCGGTGCCGGTGTCACTCACCGTAATGCTGGAGATGTGGAAGATGTTCATGAAATAGGTGGGGGCTTGTGCGCTGGCAGTTACCGAGATGTTCAGCACGCCCGTGGGGTTGCCGTTGGCGTCGGTGACTTGGGTGAAGGTGGGGGTTACGGTCGGGGTGCCGATGGAATTGAGATAACCCGGCGGAAAATTGGCATTAAAAAACTGCTGCGCAGCTGCTACCGCCTGAGACTGGGCCTGAGCCACCGTGCTCGCCAGATTCACCGAGCGGCCCGCGGCCAAGGCTGCCGCATCGACAGCCGCACTCAACCGGGCCTTAATCATATAGATGGTACCGACATCCACGGCCAGCCCCACCGTAGCGATGGTGCCCATCAGCATCACCGCCTGGAGGAGCAGGGCGGAGCCGCGGCGCTTTTGCTGGTTCCTAGGTTTGCCCATACGTCGCCTCCGGGACGATTACGAAATGCTCCGAGAATAGATCACCGGTGTTTGCATAATGGAGAACAGGTTGAGATAACTCACGTTGGCGTACATCTCCGAAACCAGCGCGAAAGTGCTCGGCGTCAGATTCAGGAATGCCGCATTTTGTGCGATGTTACTGGTGTTGGTGGCGATGTTGGCAGCGGAAATCGTTCCGTTGGACTGCACGATGCCACTCGGGGGATTCCCGAACTTGCTTGTCCACGCGGTTCCGTTGCCGATCACCACACGGTACTCGAATGCATATTGCCCGTAGTTCGGACAATTCGCGGAGGTCCACGGCGGTGCGTTACTCGGCGCCGGCACCACGCCGGTCGAGCATTCGTTCGGCCCCACCATCACGATTTTGCTGAGAATGACGACGGCATTTCCGGTGGAACTGGGGTCGTCCTGCGCATCCGAATTCATCCCCAGACCCTGGGCGGCGCGCACGATGATCCGCTGATTCTGAACCTGCGAAAGGTCCAACCCCGCATTGGGCTGGGTAACCGAACTCAGTAACAGGATCACCGCATCCTGGCATACGTTGCTGACCTGAATACCTTTGCACAAGGTCATTCCAATGGTGAACATTCCCGCGAACATGGGGACCAACAAGGACATCGCCAGGGCAAACTCCAGCATCGTGTTCCCCCTCTCGCGACGGACTGGCGATGGATTCTTCATACCCCCCCCTTTACGGATTGGGCGGCACCGTTGTGCCCACTGGCAGGGCGCCCAGTACATCCACCGCCGAGGCGCTGAGGTTGACGCTGCTGGCCGTCGACCCGGAGCCCGTCGCGGATACCGGAAACATCCAGTTCCACGGATAATTGCTTACCACGACTTCCACGATGTTGCCCGGCTGGTTGGCATAGCTCACTACCACTCCGTTGGAAAGTGTCTGCGGCAGAGTCCCGGTCAAATTACACGTCGGATTGCACACCATCACCGGGGTCGTCAGGCTATTGGCGGTGTAATAATTGACCACGACCAGGTTGGCGTACCCTCCACCCAGGAAACCAAAAGCGTTGGCCTGTGTTGCCTGGACGATACAGGCCGCTTGTGAGGAGGCACACGAACTCCCGTTGTAGCTTGAACTAAACGTGATCGCGAAGCGGGCCCCCTCGCGCGTAGCGTTCATCAAGGTGTTTTGTATAAAAACCACCATGGCTACGTCGAGAATGCCAATGAACATCACCAGCATCGGGATAAAGACCAGAGCCATCTCGACCATGGCGTTCCCGCGCTGCCGGCAGCGTCTAATGGCGTATGGGTATCGGTGCATCATAGAGAGGCATGGCTGCTTTTATCGCTGACTATGTATCGGACGCTTTGCGGGCGGGCATAACAGTCAGTCACCTGATTCCGTGCTCGCGTTTCCCTTATGCGAAAGGCCATGCACCACGGTTCGGATCACGGTTGCCGCCAGTTCAGGCGCGGTGTCATGATCAGGATGTCGGATGAAGCCCCGCCGGGCCCGCCAACTACGAACGCTCCTGCTTCTGCTAGGCACACTTACCGCCTGTAATTCCGCCAGAAGCGGACGAACGTCCATCGACTCAACCCTGGCCGCATGGGTTCCCTCTGACGCCATCATGCTCGCCGGCGTGCATATGGACGCCCTACGAACAACCCCTCTGTTTCAGAAGCTGATCGCCGGCCGTTCTCTGCCGCAGCTCGATGACTTCGCCCGAGAGACCGGTTTCGACCCCCGGCGCGATGTGCGCGAACTGCTCCTGGCGTCGGATGGAAAAGACACGCTGATCGCGGCTCGTGGCACATTCAGCGAGCGCGGTTTGGCCGGGCTGGCCAAACAGTCCTACAAAGGCGTTACGCTCTATACGCGCGGCGAGCGCGGCGCTGCCTTCATCGACACCTCTACAGCCATCGCGGGAACGCTGCCCGCCGTTAAGCGCGCGCTCGACCGTCACCCATCGGGCAACGGGTCCGGTCCCGAGGAATTGTTGGACCGCGCGCGCCAGATTTCATCGCAATATCAGATCTGGTCGGTGTCCAACGGCTTCGAAAACCTTCTCACCAGCGAGATTCCGGAAACCGGCAACGCCGCCAATGCCGGCCGCATTCTGCGCTCGCTCGAAAATACCACCATCGCGGCCGACCTCAGCACGGGCATCAACGCCTATCTCACCGGAATCTGCCGCAGCGATGACGAAGCCAAGAACCTGAGTGACGCCGCGCGCGGCTTGATCGGGCTCGCCCGGCTCGGCGTACCCAAGAAGCAGCCCGAGCTGCTGCGCTTGTGGGACGGGATCAAGGTCGATCAGCAGCAGCGCACCGTCAATATCACGGTGGCCGCGCCCGAAGACCTGGTAGAGAAGATGCTGGACCGTCTCGGCGTGCAGAGAGGATTCGGGCGCCTGCCCGTCACGCAGCCGGTGTGGCGCCGGTCTGCGCTTTCTTGGGAGCAGGAATCGCGTCGCCCAGAATAGACCCGCCGCCTTCGCTAATGTAATTCCGGTTCCATGCCGGAATCTCGACCACCACGTCGCCCGTCACCACCGCCTGGCAGCCCAGCCGTGAGTGCGGTGTCAGGTCCGCGGCCATGTCCACACGATCGAGTTCGTCGTCATCGGCTTCCGTCAGGTTCGCGTCGGTCCCGTTCTTGACCACTACATGGCAGGTGGTGCAGGCGCAGTTTCCGCCGCAGGCGTGCTCGAGGTGGATGCCGAAATTGAGCGCGATATCCAGCAGCGACTCCGGTTTTCCATGCCCCTTGTACGGCAGCTTGCCCGTTTCGAACTCCACGGTCTGGCCGAGCGGGAGGAAGGTCACCTTGGGCACGTCTTTGATTATAACGGTTTTCAGGCTCTTGAAGCCAAATGCCCCCATTCTCCATCAAGATTATGTAGTAGAATCGGAAAAGCGGTTTTCCTCCATGAGCGAATCGCACGCGCGCAGCTTAGCCAAGGCCGTCAGCTACCGGGTGTTGGGCTCGGCCGCCACTGCGCTGGTGGTGTACTTGTTCAGCGGGAACATGCCGCTTTCGGCCAGCGTGGGCGGTCTCGACATGGTTGTCAAAATCGTTCTTTATTTTCTGCACGAACGTATCTGGAATTACATTCCCTTCGGTCGTCCCAAGCCCCCCGAATACGAAATCTGAGGCCGCTTTACCAAAGACAGTCTATTCGACCGGGCACTGTATGCCGGATAAAGGAAGTAATGGACCTTCCTCGGCTTCCTTCGAACGAAGTCCAGCGTTTGAACGCGCTGCGCCGTTCGAAACTTCTCGATTCGCCTCCGGAGCGGCTCTTCGACGCCATTGCCCTGCGGGCTGCCGAAATTTGCAAAACTCCTATTGCTTTGATCTCTCTGGTGGACGAACATCGCCAGTGGTTCAAATCGCGCGTCGGTCTGGACGCCACCGAAACGGATCGGGACATCGCCTTCTGCTCACATGCCATCCTGCAGCAGGAACTCATGGTGGTACCGGATGCACTTTCCGATGAGCGTTTCGCGCAGAATCCGCTGGTGACGCACGAACCCAACATTCGCTTCTATGCGGGGATGCCGCTGGTGACCAGCGACGGCTGCGCTCTAGGAACTCTTTGCGTCATTGACCGGAAACCGCGCCAGCTCAGTGTTAGTCAAATGGATCAGCTGCGTGTTTTGGGCGAGAGCACCCGGATTCTACTGGAGATGAGATCGTCCCGGCTGGGCGAGATAT
>JASHOO010000620.1 GCA_030041035.1 Bryobacteraceae bacterium
CTGCGATTCCCATAGCCTCGATGAATTTGGCGTCGTTCAGATTGCGCTGCGCAAACTGCGCCAGAACTTTCATCGCCTCTTCGTATTCCTGGTTCCGCGTGAGCAGCAGCGCCAGGTGAAAATTCGCTTCATCCGCGATGCTTTGTTCCTGTCCCGTGTGCAGTTCCGAAGCGTGCTTCAGATGCCCGAGCGCCTCGTCATACTGCTTGGTTTGGAATTCCGAAAGCCCCAGCATGGCCCACGGCGCTCCCGCACCCGGCTGCATGGTAGACAGATGCCGGAACGCATCGCGTGCTTCCGCGAATTCATCCAGGCCGTAATATAGAGTTCCCAGCGACCACCAGCCTTCTTCCCACGCCGGCTTCAGCGCCACGCCCTTCTTGTAAAGCGCAATCGCGGCGTCCACCCGATTCTCCTTGCGCGCCGCCTCCGCCTGCTTCTGTATGCGCGCAATCGGATCAGCCGCCGCCGGCGCCTTTGCATCCGCCGCCACCAGATCAGCAGCCGCCACGCAGGCGATCGGCACAACCAACCACGCGCCGCACCGGCTCATGGATTTGTCCGTGGCGCGTCTGCCGCCGCACCCGCGCCCAATTTCGCCGCCGGCTCCTGAGCCTGCCGCTCCGCCGTCAGCTTCTCCACAATCTGCCGCTCGCGATTGCCGTCGTCCTTCCGCTTCAGCCGGTAGTAGAGCGTCGAAAGCGAAACATGCGCTTCCAGAAACTTCGGCGATTCCGAAACAATGTCCTCCAGATCGTCGAGCGCTGCACCGTCCTTCCCCTGGGCCATCTTCACTAGCGCAATCTGATAGCGCACCGCCACGTCGCCCGGCCGCCCCGCCAGCGCCCGCTTCAGATAGATCATGGCCTCATCGTACTTTTGATCCTGTTTCAGCAGCAGCCCGACATGCACATTGGATTGAAAATCGTTCGGATTTTGCGCCAGTTCCTTTTCAAAAACCGCCCGGCTCTCCTCGGTCTGGCCGTTGGAAAACAACGCCTGCCCGTAGTAAGAATTCACTTCCGGCAGGTTGGGATTCATTTCTGCGGCCTTGCGCAGATCCTCGAGCGCCCCCGGATAATCGTGCGCCGCGAACTTCGCCGTCCCCAGCAGCATGTGCTTCTCCGCCGAGTCCGAACCTTGCATCAGCGGACTGATGACCCGCTGCGCCAGGTCCACCTGCCCGTCGCGCGCCAGCGCCGTCCCCAGCACATAATCCACCGCCGGATCGTTCCCATTCGCCACGTACACCGGCCATAACAGGTCGATCGCCTTCTTGTTGTCCCCCGTGTGTACGTAGGAATCCGCCAGCAGCATCTGCACCTGCCGGTCGTCCGGCTCTCCCGCGCGCGCCTTCTCCAGCTCCGGAATGGCACTCGCAAAATCATCCGTCTTGTAGTACGCCAGCGCCAGATTCAGATGCAGCTTCGGATCCGACTTCTTCATCAACGCGAGCTTGTACTCTTCAATGGCCTGCGCATACTTCCCTGTGGCCACCAGAGCCGCGCCCAGATTCGAACGCACCTCGGGAGCGTCCGGATACACGTCCAGGAACAACTCATAATCCCGAATCGCCTCCTCCAGCTTCCCCTGCTGGTGCAGCGTCACCGCTTCCTTCAGGATCTCTTGTGGCGATGGATTGGCTTGTGCGCGAAGTTCGCTTTGCCCGAACAGAAGACCCGCGGCGAAGATTGCCCAACCGAAGCGATACATCACCGGAATTGTCCCGATTTTAGCACGTCTGCATGCGCCGGATGCCTGTTGCCAGGGCTCTGGAACGCTTCGCTGCGCACGCATGACATACCGCCCTAATGCGCCTTCCGCACCCGGTCCAACGCCGCCTTCAGCTCGGCATCGTCCGGGCGAAGCTGGTGCGCACGCTCCAGCACCGGCAGCGCCGCCCGGTCGTCACCCAAAACGTACAGCGTGGCTCCCAGAAGGTTGAGGGTTTCGAAAAGGTCGGGCCGCAAGGCCACGGCCTTCTCCAGCGGTCCCCGGGCGTCCTGATAGCGCTGCAACCGGAAATAGCTGAGCCCGAGATTGTGCCACGCGTCGTAGGACCCCGCATCCAACTGCACCGCGCGCCGCAGCGGGCTTATGGCGTCGGCGTATTGCCCGTGATCGCCGTAAAGCTGAGCCAGCAGCACCAGCTTCTCGGGATCGTTCTGGTCCGCCAGGTGCCCGCACAACTGCCGTCCGGCCGCATCCAGACCGGCGTCCAGCGCCGCGTTGCACGCCCGCATTCGCTCTTCTGTCTGGCGCTCCGCGTCCCGGTATCGATGATACAGCCCGTATTCCCGGTCTGCGTCGCTTTTCCGCCCCGCCGCCGCATAGAGCCGCGCCAGACGGTAATGTACGTGGTAATCGCTCTCGTTGGCCTGTGCAGCGCGCTCCAGGAACTTGATGCCGTTCGCCGCATCGCCTGCCGAAACGTATCCCAGGCCCAGATAGTAAGTTGCGTCAGGGATCTTGGCATCACCTGCCAGCGGCTGCAATTCCCGGATGGCTCCCGCCGCATCGCCCGCCAACAGCATCAGCCGCCCCAGGTAATAACTGATCTCGGGTGAGGGGCCCGCCTGCTGCTTCAGTTGCTCAAATTCCCGCCGCGATTCGTCATTGCGGCCCGATGCAAACAGGCAGACTCCCAATTTGTAGCGCGCAATGCGCAATCCGGGATCCAGCCGCAGCGCGTGCTCAAACTCCGCAGCCGCCCCGTCATAAGACTGCTCTTGCATGAGCTGATTGCCTTTGCTCAGCAGGGCAGTCGCATCATTCGATGACGGAGCTTGGGGGAACGCCAGACCGGCCGAAACGAGGATCCCTGCGAGGCCCTTGATCAGCACCGAAACCGCCCGGTTGCAGTATACCTCCCGCGCTCCTCCACCGAATCAAAGGGGGTGGCTGACGCCACCCCCTCCCTTGCCCTGAGAACTTCTTCCGCCGGTCCTTAGAAGAAGAACCTGATCATCAACTGCACGCTGCGGTTGCCGTCCAGGTAGTCCGCATATCCGAAGTTCGGATTCGTGAGCTTCCCGGCCGCGTTAAAGCTCAAAACCAGGTTCCCATCGGAGCCCGTAGGATTAAAGCTCGTCAACGGATGGTTGAGGAAGTTATAGGCCGAAGCCCGGATTTGTATCTTCCTCGATTCCGAGAGCTGGAAGTTCTTGAATAGCGACAGGTCGCTGTTGAACAGAGGCGGGCCCTTCAGATACGGGAAGATGAATGACCCGTTGCTTCCTACCGTCGGAGGCGCAAAGCAACTGCCGTTGATGTATTGGTGGGGGGCGAGATTGTCGCGCGGATCGCAGGTCAGCACCGGTTGCATCGAGATTTGCTCGCTGCCCGTGATCAGCGCATCGGTCATGCCCACGCCGGACAGACTCACGCCGTTCGCGAGCGTCGTGCCGGTGGGGAAGTACCCGCTCATATCAAAGTTCGCGCCGTCGGGTACCGTCGCCTGGAGCGGGTTGCCGCTCTGGAACTGCGTGATGCCCGAGATCTCCCATCCGTTTACCACGCCCCCTAGGAACTTGTTCCCCTTGAAGAGTTTCCCTTCTTGATACACATAAGCGGCATTGAAAACATGCGTCCTGTCGTTCGGCAGCACGCCGTAGTCGTTACTGATGTTGGTCGGGTCGCCGATGGACGCGCCGTTTTCCCCGCGGATGCCCAGCGCTTTGCTGAACGTATAGTTCATCAGCCAGTTCCCGTGCCCGCTCTGCTTGTTCCAACTGGCTTGCAACGAGTTGTAGTTGGAGTACTCCTCATGCAGGATCTGAGGCATCGACTCGTAACTCGGATACGGCAGTAAAGCTTGATCGTTCGGGGAGTTGCTGATCGCGCCCGTGGTTCCGAATAGGTGCAAATTCTGCGATTCGAGCAAGGTTCCGGACGGCAAATAGTTGAGTTGGCCTACGGACGTGTTGTAATTGCTCAGGTCTCGCCCCCGGTTGCCTACGTACGCTACTTCCGCCGTCGAGGCCCACGGCATGCGCTGCGAAATCGTGAAGCTGTAGCTCTCCACCAGCGGCTGCTCGTTGTCGTTCGGATTCAACGTAAGCAGACTGCCCGGAAGTACCGCCGTTGGCGAGATGCCGGCGATGTAATTGAAGGTCTGCGGCAGACCGCCCGACGGAGACGGTACCGAGAAGGTATACGCACCACCGGAAACGGCCAAGGATCCGGCTTGCACGTTCTGCTCATCGTGGTACCGGTACATGCCAAAGCCGCCGCGCAGGACGGTTTTGCCGCTGCCGAAAATATCCCACGCGGCGCCGAAGCGCGGGTTGTAGAAGAAGGGTCGGCTCGGCGTTCCGCTCAACGGAATCGAGGGGTCTATCGAATGCCACTCAAAGCCGGTAAGTGCGGTGGCCGGCGCACTCGGCTGATAGGCGCTGGGAACGAACACGGCAGCGCCCTTTCCGCTCTCATCCACCCACGGCCCCAAGTGGTCGAAGCGCATACCGTACTCCAACGTAAAGCGCCGGGTGACCTTCCACGAGTCCATTGCGTAGAAGGAAGCCGTGTTGAAGTGCATGTGAATGAGCGGGTCGAAATTGGACTCGGCATAACCGCCGGAGATAAGTCCCGTGAGCAAGTCCGCGTAGACATTGCCCGTGGATCCCTGACCCCAGTTGGCCTCCTGAATCTCGCCGTTGACGTAACTGTCGCTGGGTTGCTGGTTTTTCGTCCACTCATAATAGAAGCCGAATTTCGCCGTGTGCGTTCCCCAAACCTTCGACAAGTTATCGGAGAAGCTCGGCAGCCACTTCTCGGCGTAGAGAGCGCCTGTTTCGAAGCCGCTCGGCTGAATCAGGTTCGCCATGCCGTCGCTCCAGCCGGTAAGAACCGGGATCTGGTCGTTCACTGTATTGTTGAAAATGTGCTTGAAACTGATGCCCAACGCCGGCGCCGTAAACTGTGATTCATTCGTAATCGTGTACGGAACGTACAGGTTCGTGAATGCGAAAATCGCTTCGTTGGTCAGCGTCGGATTGAACACCTTCGTCAGGTTCGCAGTGATGGATTCTGAACGATTGGGGGAACTCAACGGTGTTGGATACGGTACCGCCGGATTCGTTCCCCACCATGCTGTGCTGTTGTCGTGATTCAAGTCTTGCTGGTGATTGTAGCTGACGAACAGCTTGGTGTTGTCGTTGATGCTCCAGTCGATGCGTGGCCGCAACTGCCACAGATTGTCGGAGTGCGTGGTCGAGTAGATGTAATTGTAGCCGTTGTTTTGTTGCGGATTTACGTTGGGCATCGGATACAGCTTGTTCAGCATGTTTGCGCCGATCGAGCTGAACTGGGAGGCTGGGATGATCCCGTTCACGCCGAGGCTCTTGTTTGAGGTCGCTGCGCCCAGCGCATATCCTTGGTCGCTCAGCGTATTTCCAAAATACGCGTTGATTGCGGCCGCGCTGAAATTGCCCTGCCGCTCAAACGTGGTCGGCACCACCGAGTTGAACACATCATGGAGAAGGTCTTGAGCCGTCTGTGCGTAATACTCGTAAGCAAAGAAAAAGAACAGCTTGTCGTGGTTGTGGTTGAAGCTCGTACCCGGAACCAGCACCGGGCCCCCGATGTTGAAGCCCGGATAGTAGAAGCTGGTGTTTGGCTTCGGAGCAACTTTCAACCCTGTCGCGGGGTTGGTCCCTTCGCTGTTGTTGAATGCGTTGGTGGCATCCATTATATAGTTGCGCGCGTACAGATACGCTTCTCCGTGAAACTGGTTGCCACCCGACTTGCCGACCGCCGAAATCACCACAGGGCCCTTCGCGTTATCCGCTCCGAAGTTCGACGTCAACACCTTCATTTCCGCCGTCATATCCACTACCGTGTTCACCGCCTGGCCGCAGTTGCATCCGGGGTCGATGGTGTGCGCACCGTCGGAGGTGATGTCCAGCGCTGCCGTCCGCAGGCCGTTCGGCGAAAAGCTGCCCACCGGCCCGGCGCCCGTGTTTTGCAGTTGCGCGTTAAACGGCGAGGAGTTCGCGGTGCCGTTGTTCGCCGTGGCGAAGCCCGGCAGAATCTTAATGAATTCCGCGGCGTTCTGCCCGATAATCGCGATGTTCTGCAACTGCTGCGTCCCGATAACCGTCGATTTCTCGCCCGAATCGACCGGCGTCAACTGCTCGACCGCGCCCGTTACCGTCACCGTGTCCGTCGCCGCACCGACCTTCAGCGCAATGTTCGATAGGTTGCGCTTGTCGCCAAGGTCAAAGTGGACGCCCTTGCTCTGATACACCTCGAACCCCTGCGCGGTGATCGTGACCGTGTAGTCGCCTGGCAGAACGGCGTTGATCGCGAAGAACCCGTCGTTGTTCGTTATCGTCCGCCGTTCGGTGCCGTTCTGCTCGTTCTTCATCACTACGGTCGCGCCCGGTATCACGGCACCGCTCGGGTCCGCCACCGTGCCGGTTAACGTACCGTTGGCGTTCTGAGCTTTCAGGGATATGCCTGATAAGCCGAGGAAATAGCAGGCGACCATTAGAAGCGGCAGCAAAGCCGTCCAGCAAGAGTTGCGTCGTACTTGGACCATTAGACCCCCCACTTAGCGCGAGAATCGGGAAACTCGATTGAGTATAGGGAGCGTAATACAATCTTGCTAGTTACCACCCGTTACCTAGCCGTTACCCCCCTCTGCACGCGAAAGTACCTATTTTTCTTAAACGTACAAAAGTTACACTTCGAACTAGTAGATTCGTGTTAGAATAACGGCCAAACAATGGGTGAAGTACCCACCGTTACCGCGTTTGGGGAACGCGAGAGGGTCGAAGTTGAGTCCGCTCTAGGGTCTGCGGCTCTTGGCCGATCACCGCGCCTGGCCCGACTGCTGAAATACCTTTGCGAAAAATATTTCGCCGGCGAGGCCGACCAAATCAAGGAATACAACATCGCCGTCGACGTGCTCGACCGGCCGCCCAGCTTCGATCCCAGCGAAGACGCCATTGCACGGGTGGAGATTCATCGCCTCCGCAAAAAATTACGCGAATACTATGACACCGAAGGCGCCGATCATCCACTCCGGATTGTGATTCCTTCGGGCCGCTACGTGCCGGTATTTCTGCCTGCCGAAGCTGCCTCAGAGGACGACGCTCTTGCCGCCAATGGCTCGGAAACAGCACATTTCCCGTCCCACCCCGGGGTTAGAGACGATCCGCCGGCTGCGGTTGCTGTCTCTTCGCCAATCAAGAAGGATTCGACGCCCGTTCGGAAGTGGCCATGGGCCCTGGCCCTCGGTGGTATAACCGTCTGTGCGGCGGGCTACTTCTGGCTGGCGCGCACCCGTTCGACAGAAGCCCTCCAAGCGGCAGCTATATCCCGAACGAGCGCCGCAAGTGCCGTTGTTACAACGCTTCCACCGCCGGGGCCCATCGTTCCACCACCCCTTTCCGATGCCTCCGCCCCAGGGCTGCGCATTTTGTGCGGCCGGCGCGAACCGCATCGCGACCGCTGGGGGCGTTTGTGGTCGGCAGACCGGTATTTTGAGGGCGGCGACTACTGGGAACAACCTAACCTTTACCTGGCCCGGGCGTTTGACCCGCTGCTGTTTCGAGCCGCCCGGACAGGCAATTTTAGCTATCAAATTCCTTTAGATCCAGGAACCTACGAACTTCATCTGTATTTTGCCGAGACCACCTTCGGCCCGCCCAACAACGGTGGTGAGAATAGCCGGATGTTTCACGTGGCCATAGACCATAGAGGAAGGATACTGAGCGAGTTCGACGTGATCTCCGACGCCGGGGGCCCAGCCATCGCCGACGAGCGCGTTTTCAAGGACATCACGCCGGGACCTGACGGACAGCTACGCATCCGGTTTATGACCGTGAATTACATGGCCATGGTAAGCGCCATCCAACTGGTGCCCGCTCATCCTCACAAGTTGAATCCAATCCGCATGGTAGCCCAGGATCGCGCCTACTGGGATTCCTACAATCATTTATGGTTTCCCGAGGACTACTGGAGGGGAGGCCAACCGGGGAACCATTCGGCAACCATTGAAAGCACGGAAGATCCCGGACTTTACGGAAGGGAACGTTACGGCAACTTCAGCTACGCAATCCCCGTCGACGAAGGCGAATACGCGGTTACGTTACACTTCGCGGAAACGTATTGGGGCCGCGAGAATCCTGGGGGCGGTGGAACCGGCAGCCGCGTGTTCGACGTGTTCTGCAACGGCGTTGCACTTTTACGCAATCTCGACATCTACAAGGAAGTCGGCGCTAACCACCCTCTGGTGAAGACGTTTCATCATTTGAAAGCTAACGCCCAAGGTAAACTTCTGCTGTCCTTCGTTCCGGTGCACAATTTCGCTACGGTTAGCGCGATTGAGGTCGAGGACGAGGGCGCCAAGTAACAAAACTTCCCGTTAGCTGCTGACGTTACGTGGAAGGAAACGGCCCGCTCAGAACCACAATACCCGGACGGGCCTTTTCGAGTGCGGCGACACCTTCCCGCGTAACTTTCGTGCCCTGAACGTCCAGGTACTTCAGGCTCTTCCACTGAACCAGCTCGCGCAGTGCGTCGTCATTCACAAACTCGCAGCCTTCCAGCGCGAGCTTCTGCACGCCATCGAGCGACGCCATAACGCGTAGCCCGTCGGCCGTGATGTGGGAATGATCGAGCCTGAGCACGCGCAGCTCCTTGAGGGTGGCAATGGCGCGGGGTACGGAGTCCGGCAGAGGCGAGCCGCCGGTTTCGCGTTTCCCCTCGGGCCCGGGATGTGGCCCTCCCAAATCCAGAGATTGCAACGTGGTCATCAGGCGAAGGACTTCCAGTGCGTTCTCGCCGAGCTTGCTGCGCCCGAGCGATAGTTCGGTCAAGTGGGTGAGCGGGACGAGCGCATCCAGGCCATTGTCGGTGACCTCCGTGTAAGCTATATCGAGCGATTCGAGGCTGGTGAGGTTGCCCACAATCGCAAGGGTGCCGTCCCCGATCCGGGTACCACGCACGTTCAACTGCTTCAGGTTCTTCCAGCCTTTGATGGCATTCATGCCCTGATCGGTAATCTGCTCGGCATAGAACAGACTGAGGTCCTGGATCTGCGTCTGAGAGCGGAGGTGCAGCAGCCCTTCATCGGTGATGCGTGTGTGCGAGAGATCGAGCCGCACGAGCTTGGGTAGTTTGGCCAGATCGAGCAACTCGGCATCGTCGACCCAGGTTCGGCCCAAGTGCACGGCGATGACGTTACCCTCGGGATCTCGATCGACGCGACCCCCCAGGCTGTCCACCCAATCGAGGGAGCCGGCAATCAGCACCGGCGCGAGGAGCACACAAAGAGGGACTCGCGGGAAAAGCATGGCGGCTAGAGTTTGCGCCGTGACGGCAGACTGGAGTCCCGGTCCCAGAAGATCTGACAATGCGGAAGCGCAGACTGGATCTCCCTGTACCCTTTGTCCGTGACGAGGGTGTGGTAGAGATCGACGGCCTTGAGGGTAGGCATGGCGGCCAGCAACCCGGCGCCGCGGTCACTGACATCGGTGCTGTCGAGACTGATTTCTTCGAGGTGGGGGAGGGATTTCAATTGCTCCAGGCCGTTGTCGCTCAATTTGGTGTAGTCGAAGGTAAGAGAACGGAGGGTCTTGATTTCGGCCAGGCTGGCCGCGCTGTCGTCATTGACCTGGGTACGGTACAGGCGCAGGCGCTCGAGATGGGGCAGCGCCTTGAGCTGGGCCAAACCCTTGGCGGTGAAACGGCAGTGGCTCAGGTTGAGATCGCGCAAGCTGGCGATGTGCGAAATTTTCTCGAGGCCCCTGTCGGTGACGTCGGTCCCACGAAGATCCAGCGAACTGAGCTGGCCCAGTTTCTGCAAGTGGTCCAGGCCGGCGTCGGTAATATCGGAATTGCTAATGCTGAGGCGTTCCAGCGCGGGCAGCTTTCCTATGTGCTCGAGAGCCTGATCCGTGATGGAAGTCGAAGTCAGGTCCAGCTCCTGCAACTGAGTCAGCCCTTCCAATTGTTCAAAACCAGGCCCTTGCACGAGCACGCCGGACAGCGCTAGACGTTGTAGATTGACCAAGCCGCGCAGATTCGCCAGGCCGCGATCGGAAACGGAGGTGAAGTTCAGGTTGAGCTCGCGCAGTTTGGTCAGATTGCGCAGCGATTCGAGGCCCGCATCGCTGACATCGGTGGCTTCGAGGCTGAGCCTTTCCACACCCGATAGGCTCTTCAAATAAGCTGCCTGAGCGTCGGTGAGCGCAACGCGGGCGAGCGAAGCGGCCTGGATACGCCCTTCCGCCATGCGGACCTCACCGCCCATCGATTCAATCCACGACGCGATCGCCTTTTGGGATGTGCCGGCCGGCCGCGCGCTGCCGCGCGCCAGGGTGACCGGCGGGGCGTTGCTCACAAAAGTGACTTTGCAGGCGGGCCGCGCGGCGCGCAACGCATCCACGCCGGCCTCCGTGATGCCGGAATACCGAACGTCCAGCAACTCCAGATGGGGCAGAGTTTGGAGCCTGGCCAGGCCGGCGTTGGTGAGACGGCTGCGGTAAAGATTCAGCTCGCGGAGATCCTGCATGCCGGCCAGAATCCCCGCGCTCGCATCCGTGATCTGGGCGCCCAGCAGGTTCAAGCTTCGCAGGCGGGTCAACTTGCGCAGATATTGCACACCGGCATCGGTAATCTTGACGCCGTACAGATCGAGCTGCTCAAGCTGCGTCAGGTCCTGCAAGTACTTGATGCCTTCGTCGGTGATGAGCGTTCCGACCAAGGTCAGGCGGCGCAAGTTCTTCATGCCGGCCAGTGCCGTCATGGTCTGGTCGGTGACATAGGTGTCGTCGAGATCAAGGTATTCGAGATTGACGAGAGAAGAGAGGCAATTGGGGTTCTTGATGGTGCTGAGCGCGACGCGGACGTCCTTGAGCTGGGTGAGCGGTGCCAGGCGCGCGAGGCCGACGTCCCAAAGATCGAGCCATGCGAGCGAGGTGAGTCCGGCTTCGAACTTCTCCAGCTTCTTCATGCCCTTGAAGTAGTCGAACATCTCGTCGGAATAGGGAGACTTGACGTCACTCACCGGGCTCCAGACGCGCGCGGGAAGGAACATCTCGCGCAGGTCCGTCAAATGACTGAGGGGTTCGAGCTCCTTGGGATCGACAACGGTGCCGTGCATGTCGACACCGACGACGTGAATCTCGCCATCGGGTAGGTCGAAGGGGTCCGTGGTGTACTCGGTGGCGCCATCCAGCCGGACGCGCCCGCCTTCCCGCAGCACCCACAGAGCTACACTGCGGTCATCCGGGCGATCGGCTGACCAGCCAATGCCGGCTGCCAATGCCCACAGCAGGAAGGCCGAGGGAAGCCAACTCCTGGTCACACCAGCAGCTCGGTCAGCTTCTTGCTGGCGGTGGGGAAGGCGTCGGAGCCGAAGTCGGTTTTCAGCGCACCCTCGGCCAGTGTGCGATAGAGATCGCCGAAGGTGCCCATAACGCGGGTATAACGACCGTGCATCAGGCGGTCCTTTGAACCCGCAACGAGGGCGATCATACCACTGGCCTTGTGGATGTTGGCCTCGGCGTGCTCGTGCACGAAAACCAGGCAGGTGTTATCCAGCACGGTGCCGTTGCCTTCGGGCATGGACTTCAGCTTGGCGACCAGGTAGGCGAACTCCGAGACGTGCCAACGGCAGATATCGCGCATGATGCGCTGGCCGACTGGCCCATTCTCACCCGGGGCCTTGCCGTCGGCATGGGTGTAGTCGTGGTGGCGCGCCTCGGTGTGGCCCAGCCACGGAAAGCGCGCTATGCCCTGGCATTTCGTTAACATGTAGCTGGCGACGCGCGTCTGACGTGTGATCAGTGCATAGGCCAGCAGATCGCTTTGGATCTTGGCAATCCGCGGCCAATCCTTCATGTCGAAGTCTTCGTCCGGCTTGGAGACCTCGCGATACTGGGGCGGCAAAGAGGTGATGGCCCGCTCCAGATCGCGAACCGAGGACAGATGCTCGTCCAGGCGCTGGGCATCTTCCTGAGGCAGGCCACGGCGGAGCACATCGGCATCCTGATAAACCGCATCGAGAATACTGCGCTCGCGCTTCAGCCAACCGAGGTCCTTGGCGCCAAACAGGCGGTCGAACAGACGGTGCGGAATTTCCTCCGGGGCGAGCGGGCGATCCGGACCTGCCCAGCTCATGTTCTTGTGGATGGAGCTGCCGAACGATTCTTGCGAGACCCCGATCTGCAAGGAGCGGAAGCGCGTATCGGAGGCGAGCCGGCGCGCAATGACCTGATCCACCGAAGCGCCGCCGGGGCCGCGGCCGGTGTAATGGGTGAGCGTCATCAGGGCGCTCATGGCGGTGGAGTGGCCATCGCCATTGGCGTTGCCGATGGCCGAGTTATCCAATCCGCTGACGACGTGCACCTCGTCGCGCAGACGCGCCAGCGGGAGCAGGCAGGGCGTGATGTCGTAATCCGGCCCGGTGTTGTCGGGGATCCAGTAGCGCTCCGGTATGCCGTTGCCGTTGAACCACAGAACGAAGCGGCGCTCGATGGGAGCGGACTTCTTCGCCGGGTCGACCTCGGCCGCATAAGCCGTACCGGCCGAGTTGAACATGGAGATCAGGGGTGGCAAGCCGACGATGACGGGCGCCTGCGCGAGGGTAACGCCCTTCAGGAAAAACCTACGGGACAGCCTGACGCGCCGGGTGATAGCTTGCGACATGCACATTCCTTTCGGGGGAGCCGAAGTCCCATTGTTCTATTAAGGATACAACCATTTCGCGGTAGTGGAAGCCGGAATCCCGGAAACGCTCCCAGGCAAGCTGGATGACCGGCACATCGGCGGGGGTGTCCTGGCGGCCGGCCATGTAGCGAAACACTTGTTTTACAACACATTGCTGGCACTCGGCGGTGTCGGCCAGTAGTTCGCCCAGTTCGCGCGGGGTGGAGAACTGGGGCTGCGGCAAGCCGGCCACCTGACCGGTCTTATCGAGCTCGAGATCGACTTCCTTGGGCGGAGGCCGCTTGGGCTCGGCACCGTGATATTCGGGATAAAACAGTAGCTTCTGCTTATCGCGGTACACGCCGATGGCGTCGAATGTCTCGAGGCCAAACCCAATGGGATCAATGAGATGGTGGCACCCGGCACAGGTTTTGTTGGTGGTGTGGGAGGCGAGCCGCTCGCGATTGGTCATGGGCCGGGCTTCGGTTACCGCGGGCAGGTTCGTATCCACGCCGGGCGGCGGCGGGGGCACGTGCTGGCAAAGGAATTGTTCGCGAATAAACAGGCCACGAGCGGTAGGGGCGGTGTCTTCGAGTTTGCTGGTGAGGGTGAGGAACAAGGCCTCTCCGAGCAGGCCGCTGCGCTCCTGCTCGGCCGGCAGCACCACGCGATCATATTCATGCGCGGGCGGCGGGACCTTGTAAATAGCTGCCAGATCGGAGTTTACAAAGGTGTAGTTAGCAGTGAAGGCGTCCATGAAGTTACGGCCGTTCCACACCAGATCGCCCACGAAGTGCTTGGCTTCTTCGGTCATGGCGATGACCAGGTCATGCCGGAACAGCGGGAAGGTGTGTTCATCGCGCGCCGCCGTCAAGGCGCGGTCGAAGCGCAGCCATTGCGAGACGAAATCGTCCAGACCCTGTTTGGCTCTGGGGTCATCTAACATACGCCGGGCCACGCGGGCGACGTCGTCGCGGGTGGCCAGTTCGCCCGCCGCGGCGCTATTGAGCAGCGCGTCGTCCGGCATGGTGTCCCATATGAAATAGGCCAGGCGGCTGGCTACGGCATAGGGCTTCCACGGGGGGTTGGGCGTCTGTTCCATCCAAAAGAGGAAGGACGGCGACTGGAGCATGGCTTCAATCACGGTTTGGGCACCCTTCAGGAAATCATCCTGTGCGCGAAACAGCGCGTCCAAGCGGGCGATCTCCTCAGGCTCCAGCGGGCGGCGAAAAGCGCGGCGGCCGAAGGAACGGATGAACCGGGTGCGGCAGGCGGCATCGTCCGGCCCGCTGGGGATGCACGGAATCAGCTGGCGCGAATCACCCCGGCGAAACGCGTTGGCCGCGATGCGCCCGGCGGCGAGACTGTAGGCCTCAATCTGGATGGGCGACAGAGACTGCGATGCGTACTGGTCCTTGAAACCGTTGACAAAATCCTCCGGTGGAAACTGATTGGCGGGGCTGGTCGAGTCTTTGAGGAGGTCGCGGACGGTGTTGTTGTACTGCTGATTCGTCAACCGGCGCAGAACCACCTGCGGGGCCTCGCCATGTCCGGCGTTTTCGTTTTGCCGGTAGCGCAAGGCCTCGTCCAGTTCCGGTCCGGTAAGCGACGCCAGATAGCCGATCCAGGCTTTGAGCAGGGCTTCTTCGGAACTGCCTGGCTTGATCCGCTCGCCGCCGCTGTGCTTGA
Source organism: Bryobacteraceae bacterium (assembly GCA_030041035.1). Classification (GTDB taxonomy): domain Bacteria; phylum Acidobacteriota; class Terriglobia; order Bryobacterales; family Bryobacteraceae; genus QHXW01. The sequence goes on from JASHOO010000620.1 coordinate 14,350, forward strand.
TGCGGTTGGTCGGCTTGTTCAGCAGGATGGAAGAGTCGGGATTCTGGCGATCGACCAACTCGGCCAAGGATTTGCCAAACGCCTCAATACGTTCCGCGGGCGCTCCGGTTTCAGGAAAGTGCAGGCGCGTGGGCGAGGCGACGCCTTCGGGGTTATGACAGAGCGGACACCCGGCAGCCTGGAAGACGGGGTAAAGCTTGTCGGCGAAGGAGAAAGGCGGTTGGGCCGAGGCGCACAAAGCCCCTATTTCCATCAGGAGGATGAATCGCCATGGGCTCATCATTAGGCGGTGCTACCCAAACCTGGGTGCAAACCGGGGCGCTTTTGGTAGTGTATTACCTCGATGGGGATGTTGCAAATGTTAAATTTAGGGGCGTGCCGGGGTGTGGCGAGGGCGTCAGCCGAGGAGGTCGAACAAGGAGGGCTGGAGCGAGGTGCTGCTCGAGGAGGTGCCGAACAATTCCTGGGTATCGGCCGCCTGCACGGATGCCTGATAAGCGGCAAGTTGGTCGGCCTGCGACGTTGAGGAAGAAGCGGAAGGAGCCGATGTAGAGGCCGTCTGCTGAGAGGATTCCAAGGTGGCGAAAAGGCTGTTCAGGCTGGAATTGGAGGAGCTATCCGAGATTCCCAGCAGCGTGTCCATGTTTTCCAGTTCAGTAGCAGACTTGCTCATTTGGACGATGTCGCTAGCCGGGGCATTTTCGATAGCCGATACCACCGCCGGAGACGACAGTACCGGGGAATTAACGTTGGAAAGAGTTTGCAGCAGGTTGGCTACACCGGGGTTAAGTGAAGAGACTGAACCCATTGCGGTACCTCCCAATGATCATATCGACAGCCGGAGCGATTACTTTTAGACATTTCCTCTCTGTTTCCGGCCGCATCCTTTTATGTTCGCTGAGAAAAGCGGAACACGCTATGCTGCAAAAAGTTAGCGCTAGGGCAATAATTTCCGGTACCTTGTAAACGGCCGGCTCATGCTGAACGTCAAGTCAGTAAGTTCGCTCAGCGAACTCTCTGAGGCGTCAAAGGCTCTCGATGCTCAAACGATCTGATCTTCCCCAAGTTGCCGCATGGTTGGCGGCGCTGTTTTTCCCGGTCATGGTGGCTGCACAGGCGCGGCCGTCGCGGGCGCTGGTGGTAGGCCAGGTGGACGAGACCAAGCTGTATCGTCTGGCAGGCAACACGCGTCCGGAAGCAAACGCGCAGAACGATCGCGGCCTGGTCGCGGATGATTTCGCTATGGACCACATGCTGCTCCAATTGCGCCGTCCGCCCGAACAGGAACAGGCGATGGAGCAACTGATCGATCAACTGCACGATCCGCAGTCGGCGAACTTTC
>JASHOO010000621.1 GCA_030041035.1 Bryobacteraceae bacterium
TGGAGCAGCCTGCCGGATGACGAACTGTTCCGTACCGCCGAACGAGGACAGTTGTCTGATTCTAACGTGTTGAATGCGCAGGCACGACGTATGCTCAAGGACGTGAAATCGGACGCGCTCGCGGAGAATTTCGCCGCCCAATGGCTCGAATTCCGGAATCTCGATTTCGTCCATCGCGATCCGGCCCGCTTTCCTCAGTTCACTCCGGATTTGCGCGACGCGATGCGTACGGAAACCGAATTGTTCGTAGAATACGTCCTTCATCAAGACCGGAGCATTCTCGATTTCCTGGAGGCGAACTACACGTTTGTGAACGAATTGCTGGCAACGCTCTACAATATCCCGGGCGTGGTGGGCGATCACTTCCGCCAGGTCGATCTGGCCGGAACGCCGCGCGTCGGCGTTCTGACGCAGGCGAGTGTGTTGACGGTCACCTCCTATGCCACGCGAACGTCGCCCGTCTTGCGCGGCAAATGGATTCTCGAAAATATTCTGAATGCGCCTCCGCCTCCACCACCGGCCAATGTGGCTGCCTTGCGAGATCCTTCGAGCGAACCGGCGCTTACCCTCCGTCAGCAACTTGAGGAACATCGCGCCAATCCCGCCTGTGCCGGCTGTCATGCGCGCATGGATACCCTGGGTTTCGGTCTCGAGAATTTCGACGCCATCGGCCGCTGGCGCTCGCACGATGAAGCGCTGCCGGTGGACGCGGCCGGTACGCTCCCCGACGGCTCAACGTTTTCCACTCCGGCAGAACTTGCCGCCATCCTCGCTAAACGGCCGCAAGCGTTTGCCGAGTGCTTGACCGAGAAGCTCATGACCTTTGCGCTGGGCCGGGGATTGGATGCGGAGGACCGCGAAACGGCCACGCAGATCGCGCAATCCGCAGCAAAGAACGATTACCGGTTTTCAGATTTGATCCTGGGCGTCATCAACAGCCACTGCTTCCGCGCAGATGGGAACGAACATGAGTAAACGGCTCTCGCGCCGGACGCTGCTCCGCGGCGCGGGCGTGACCCTCGCTCTGCCGTTTCTTGACGCCATGACGCCTGCGTTTGCAAGTGCGCAATCCCAGCCTCCGTGCCGCCTGCTCGTCAACTATGTTCCCAACGGCATCGTCATGCGGGATTGGCTTCCCACCTCTCCCGGCACGGACTTCGTGCTGCCGCGCATCCTGAAACCGATCGAACCGTATCGCCACCAGATCCTGGTGATCGAGGGGCTTGCGCAGCATTTCGGATGGCCGAACGGCGATGGTACCGGCGACCATGCGCGCGCTGCTTCCACCTATCTCACGGGCGTGCATATCCGAAAGACCGGCGGTTCCGATATCGAAGCCGGCGTTTCCATGGACCAGATCGCCGCCCGGCAACTCGGCTCACGTACGCGCATTCCCTCGCTCGAGCTGACCTGCGAAGACGGACGAATGGTTGGCACTTGCGATACAGGCTACAGTTGCGTTTACAGCAACAACTTATCCTGGCGCTCGGCATCGACGCCGGGATCACCGGAAGTCGACCCCCGTGCGGTTTTTGAAACTCTGTTCGGCTCTGAGGATCCTGACCCGGCCGAGCGTGCCGCCACCCGCCGGCGCGACGCCAGCATTCTGGATTGGGTCCTGGGTGAAACTCACAGCCTGGAGACCAGTCTCGGCCCGGCGGACCGCAGCAAACTCGACGAATACCTCACCAGCGTGCGCGAAATCGAAATGCGGATCCAAAACGCAAGCCAGTCCCCGAATCCGGCCCGGCCGCCCATCGACAAACCCGAAGCCATCCCCGCGGAATTGGCCGGACACCTGCGGCTGATGTACGACCTCTTGCGCGTGGCTTTCCAAACCGACTCTACGCGCATCGCCACTCTCATGGTTGGCCGCGAAGGCAGCCTTCGCTCCTATGATGAAATCGGCGTCCCTGAATCGCACCATCCCATTACTCATCATCAGGGCCGGCCAAATCTGATTGAGAAAGTAACCCTGATTAATTGCCATCACGTGCGGCTTTTCGCAGAGTTCGTTGCGTCCCTTGCGAAAACTCCCGATGGCGACGGCTCGCTCCTCGACCACTCGATGATCCTCTACGGGTCGGGTCTTGCAGACGGTAACTCACATCAGCACGACCACCTGCCAACCATGCTGGTGGGCGGTGGTTGTGGCACCCTCCGCCCTGGCCGTTTTCTTCAAGTCGCCGCGCAAACTCCCATCACCAATCTGTATGTCTCTATGCTGACGCGCATGGGCGTCGCTGTGGAGAGAATTGGCGACAGCAGCGGGCAGGTCTCTGATTTGGGAGACCTGGCCTGAACTCTCCGACCCTACCGGCCAAAGACCTGTGTTACGGTGTGACCATGGGAGGGTTCAACGTGCGGGGATTCGGTTCGTTTTCGATTGCCACAAGCATGCTTCTGGTTTCGATCAGTGTCGTTTGCCTGGCTCAGGAGATTAAAGTTTATCCGGGCGCCAAGCACGACGACCAAGTGAGTCGTGACGCAACGGCTGCGGCTCCCGGTAAACAAGTGGATGTCTATCTGACCAGCGATGGCTTTGATAAGGTCTACGCGTTCTATAAGGCGCTGTACAAAGAGTACGCGATGCCTGGCGCGCGACAGAGCCAAAAACAAGCCACGAAGATAACCTTCTTCCTGATCGATGGAGCCACCGATTTGGCCAGCTCCAAGTTCTGGGCGAAGGTCCAGCATCCGTATCTCGATCCGGCCGGCAAAGCCCAGGATCTTACCGTAATCCAGACCATTCGGTCGAAGTAGCGCAGTCCTATTTTTCACTCGGGCTGTCGTCGGCCTTCAGGTCGCCCAGAGCGTACTGAATCCCCGCCAGCATGTGCGCAACAAAAGGCCGCAGGAAATACACTTTCTCATCGTGACCGTGCGCCTCGTAGAACACCCGGCCGTTACCCACGCGTTGAATGTAGCTCAACGCGTAGTCGCCGTCGGTACGCCTGCCGGCCGCTGGCTCTTTGGCTTTGTCCTCCTCGCTCATTTTGGCGTAATTGATGCTGGTGAGCACATGCACCCGCTTACGGCTAAACGAGTCTTGCGCAAACGTGTAGGTCTCATCCACCATGACGAAACCCCGAGACGGATACATGGTGGTCAGCGGACTGTGCGGATCGTCAACCTTCACCGGGATCAACGTCGGGTAGCTCCAGTGAAATTTGAAGAATCCTCCGATCATTTCGTTGAACTCGGGCCATTCGCCGGTGGGTGTTGGGCCCTTGGTATGGTAGCTGTCGGTTGCCGCGTGAACCCCGGCCAGACCCTTGCCGCCTTTGACAAAATCTAGTAGCGCCTGCCGCCGAAGGTCCGTGGCCGCCTTGTCGTTCGGGTCATCCAGGAATTCGCCGGTCGTGCTGTCCAGGAAGATGGCGTCATATCCCTTCAGATTTTCAGGCGTGATCGCCGCTGCGTCGTAGGTGATCGTGGTCATCCAGGCCCCGGTCTTGTCTCCAAGGTATTCCACCATCTTCGATGCCAGCGGGATGGAACTATGCACCCAACCCACGGCCCGGCAGAGAACCAGTACATGGCGCAGGCTCTCCGGCGTAGCATAGGGCTTCTCCGGCAAAGCGGCCATCATGCCTGAAATGTCCTCGGGATTGGCGAATTGTCTTTGCGGACAGCCGCGGCTGAAGCCCCCCTGGAATCCTTCTGCAGGGCATTCCGCAGGAGGCGACTGCTGCGCCAAACCAATACACCCGGTCCACACTGTCGCGGTTAACGCCACTCCCATTCCCAATGCCTTCCGTTTCATCACCGGATCCTCTCCCCGGGGCCGTCAACCCGGAACGAGGTAATTATATCCCCCTACTTCATCCGGCTATCGGCTTCAACAAGCCACGTTGGCACGCGTCAAACGGAAGAGCAGCCGGCCCGGCAGATACCGTGCGAAGCTGTGAAGCTCCGAGTAGCCGGCGAGCCGCCGCAACACAGAAGAAATTAGAAACGGGCGAGACATCAGTGACTGGCATCTCCGAAGATATTCCTGCGGGGAACTGCCACGAGCTGCGGCCAGGCCCGCCAGCCTTCCTGTCCAGAGCGCGTTTAAGATACCCGAGCCGGTAAACGGATCAATAAAGCCCAAACGATCACC
>JASHOO010000622.1 GCA_030041035.1 Bryobacteraceae bacterium
TAGCTCTGGTTGGTGATGTTGACAAGACCCTGAATGCCCGATGCGGTCAGGCCGGTCCCATCGATAATCGCGGTCTGTCCTGGATAGCTTTCGAAGGTAATCGGTGCCCCTGCCGTCCCGGAGTTCGGGAAGTTGACGGACTCATTGTAGACGCCCCCAAGGACGTACACGGTGGCCCCGGCCGTGGCGGTGTTGGCCGCGTGCTGGATCGTCTTCCAGGGTTGGCTGAGCGTACCGGGATTACTGTTGTTGCCGCTTGTAGACACGTAGAAGGTGGCCCCATCCTGAGCGAGCAGCGTGATCGAAGAGAACAGGATCAGGAGAAAAGCGAGCGACCAGCGCGGACCCGTTTGGGAGATCCGCGTCCAATGTGCAGGGCCGGTAGGACGAGTCGCAGAGTTTGAAGAGCAGGTCCGCGCCTGCCGCAACGAATGGGAAGCCGCAAGGAATGCCATTTTAAATCTCCCTTTTCCGTCCATTCTACTGGAATTCATTTGCTGTCCGTTCTCCCTGCTTCAGTTACACTTCTGAACAGGCCTGCGTCCCAATGCCGGCACTGTGTCGCCGCGTCACACTCACGCGATCCCAGCCGGAGGATTAATGAATCACGTCAACGAGATCGCATTTGGTTTGTGACGTGCTCGTACGCGTGCGGAATGCGACTGCTTGTGTGTCTGCTCGCGGCCGCTGCTTGTGCCGCGACACCTAATGCTCCCTTCTACTCCGTGAAGGCCGGCGCCCTCTTCAACGCCACGACCAGCGATGCGGCCGGCAACGTCTATATCGCCGGTGGCGCCACATCGCGGCGTTTTCCGGCGACGCCCCGCGCTTACCAGACCAAGGACGACAAAGGTGTCTGTTTCAGGAATACTTGCAGTGACGCTTTCGTCATGAAGCTCGATCCGATGGGAAACGTCGTGTTCGCTACCCAGCTCGCCGGCAGCGGCGCCGACTCCGCCGGCGCCATCGCCTTGGATTCCGCGGGCAACATTTATGTCACGGGTCAAACCGGCCACATCGTCGGCCAGGTCAACGATTTCCCCATCACCAAGAACGCACTGTTTCCGCACACCGGCCCCGATGCTGTCCCACCCGGAACAGACCTTTCTTTTGATGGATTCCTCGCCATCTTCAATCCCGATGGCTCCCAATTGCTCTACTCCACTTATCTGCCCAGCCTGTCCAACGTGGCGCTTACGCTGGACCCTGACGACAATATCTACATCGCGGGGATCCCCGCCAATCCTGCGACCGAAACCATTAAGGCCACTCCCGGCGCCTTCCAAACCAGACCTTCATACGGGCTGTTGCTGAAGATCAGCCCGGGCGGATCCTCACTGGCATACGCGACATACTTCGATTCTGCCGTCGGACCAGGGGCGATCGCCGCCGATGCCTCCGGCAACCTATACATCACTGGGTTTGCATCCAGCCCCCTGCCGGTGACTCCAGGTGCCTTTCAAACCCAGTTTCCGGCGTCGTTGACGAGCACCGGGTTCGTGGCCAAACTGAACCCCTCCGGCACCGGTTTGGTGTACGCAACTTATTTGGGAGGTTCATCCCTGATCCCTGGCGTCTTCGGTGCGTGCAATCTGCCGACCGCGATTCGGCTTGCGTCAAACGGCGACGTGTGGGTGAGCGGAACCACTTGTACCGGCGATTTTCCTACTACCGCCGGCGCGCTGCCAATTCCGTCGGATGCATTGGTCGCCTCGTCGTTTCTTACCCGGCTCAACTCCGAGGGCACGGCCCTTGTCTTCTCCACTCTGGTGCCCAATTCAACGTCCAGCGAGTTTGGCGGACTGGCGCTGAATACAGACGCTTCCGGCAACGTCTATTTGGTGACACCCGCTGCCTTCGGATTCCCGGTGACACCCGGGGCATTTCAAATTTGTAGAGGTGGGCTTTTTGATCTCGGGGTGTTACAGTTCGGGCCATCGGGGCAACTGAACGGGGCCACCTATCTCAGCGGCGTCAACACCGTAGGTTCCATTGTCGCGGTCGGCGATGGCTCGGTTTTTGTCACCGGCGAAACGGACGTGTATCACTTCTTGATCAACGATCCGCAACGAAAAAACGGGGCTTGTCTAACGCCCGAAGTCCAGAACGCCGCGAACCTGAGCGAGTTGAGCCCGATTGCTCCGGGTGAGGTCATCCAGCTGGACGGCTACGGCTTGGGACCGCAAACCCCTGTGTCCTACCAGCTCGGCCCGGATGGCAAAGTCCCCACGGAGCTTGCAGGCGTCCAGGTCTTGATCGATGGCCAGCCTTCTCCCATTCTCTCCGTGCAATCGCAACAAATCTCTGCCATCGTTCCCTGGCAGCTCAGCAATGCCGGTAGCCTGAGCGTGGTGGTGGAGTTGAACGGCACGACGCTCGCCAATTTCCAATGCGCCGCTGGAGATTACGATCCCGCGATCTTCGTGACGAACACCCGGCTCGGTGAGGCTGCCATTCTCAACGAGGATGGGACGCCGAACTCAGCAAGCAATCCCGCCAAGCCGGGTAGCGTGATCGCGATGTGGGGCACCGGCGGCGGGCTCATGACCTCGATTCCGCAAGACGGCAGCTTCACTCCTTTGCTTCCTCCGTATCCGCTGTTGACGATGCCTCTTCACGTGTCGGTCGGTGGGTATTTCGCGACGGTCTTATACGCCGGCGCGGCTCCCACTCTGGTCGCCGGTGTGATCCAAATCAACGCACTCTTGCCGGCTCAGGCGCACGGCGCAAATGTTGCCAGCCTCACGATAGACAATTCTTTCCCTGGCCAGAACAACCGGTATGCCGTGGTTTGGATCGAATAATTGCATTGGCGATCGCAAGTCATACTAGACGCCCTGCGTCTGCAACTGAGCGCCAGCCATCGCCGTCTCTCCCCGCAGCGCGGCGAGGATCAATTGCGCCGCCTGCTTGCCGCGCTCGCCCACCTCTCCCACCGGGCCCACGCAGGAAGGGCAGCCATCGCCGCACGGGCAGCGCGCGAGCAGTTCGGCGGTGTCACGCAGTAGCGCATCCGTCATTTCATAGAGCGGGGCGCTTTGCCCCACGCCGCCCGGGTACATGTCGTAGAGATACAGATCGGGCTCGAAGGTACCCGGCGGCGCGCCCAGCGCCACGCCCAGGTCGCGCGGATCGCACATCAATCGCAGCGCCGCAATCGAGCGCAGCGCGTTGCCAAGACCGACCAGTCCGTTCTGCTTTTCGGTCGGCGAGAGATCCCCGAACTGCGCCAGAAACGAAGCGGGGAAGTGCAGCCAGAAGGCCGTCGTGTGCATTTCCTGCTCCGGCATGAACAGTTTCCCCGCGCCCACGTTCTCCAGCGTGTAGAATTTGATCTTCTTGAAGCCCACGATCTGCCGCGTCACGCGCACGTCGCCGTGCAAGCGCTGCGCGCCGTGAACCTGGGTTGATGCAAACTCGCGCAGCACCTTCACCTGGGTGTAGTCGATCGCCTCAGTGAAGTAATCGCATTGAACCTGCTTCACGTAGGCTTTGCGCTCCTTGTAATCGAACCGCTCCACGTGATACTGGCGCGCCTCGTGCAAATAGATAGCCTTCTCGTGCAGCGCCGTCAGCCCGGCGGGAAATGGCACTTCGGCAATCACTTTCGGCTCACCGGTAATGTCCACCACCACGAAGTTATCACTGGTCACCGCGCGCAGGCTGACGGCATCCGCCGGGTAGCTCTCGGAGGTCCAGTGCCAGGCGCTGCCCGCGTGGTGTAGAAAGCCGGTCTCTTCGAGAAAACGGCACAGCTCGCCCAGATCATGCGGACCGAATTTCTCGCCATCCGCCAGCGGCAGCTCAAACGCCGCACATTTCAGGTGGGCGAGCAGGATTTCGAGATTGTCGGCGTTGATCGAGGCATGCTCCGGCGATTGGCCGAAGAAGTACTCCGGGTGCTCGATGATGAACTGATCGAGCGGGGCGCTCGAGGCCACCAGCACCGCTGCCGAGGCGCTTTGGCGGCGTCCCGCGCGGCCCGCCCGCTGCCAGGTCGAGGCAATAGTGCCTGGATACCCGGCCATCACCACGGCGTCGAGCGAGCCGATATCGATTCCCAATTCCAGCGCGTTGGTGGCCACCACGCCGCGGATGTCACCCTGGCGCAGCTTACGCTCGATTTCCCGGCGCTCGCGCGGCAGATAGCCGGCGCGGTACCCGCGAATCGTCTCGTCCGGCGCCGGCCCGCCCAAACAAGCGTCGCGGAGGTAGGTGATCAGAATCTCCGTGGCCAGGCGGTTGTTGGCAAAGACCAGGGTCTGCTGGCCGCGCTGGATGAGCTCGACCGCCAGGTGCCCCGCCTCGTTGATGTAGCTGCGCCGGATGCCCAGGTGCCGGTTCACCACCGGCGGATTGTAAAAGACGAAGTACTTCTCTCCGGTCGGCGCGCCGTTGCGATCGACCAGCGCAAAGGCCGATTCGGTCAGCGCTTCAGCCAGCTCGCGCGGGTTGGCGATGGTCGCAGAAGAGCAGATAAATCCTGGGTTTGACCCGTAAAACGCACAAATACGCTTCAGACGCCGCAGAATATTTGCCAGGTGACTACCATAAATGCCACGGTAATAATGCAGTTCGTCGATGATAATGAACCGCAGGCTTTCGAACAGCTTGGCCCAGCGGGTGTGGTGCGGCAGGATGCCGGTGTGCAGCATGTCGGGATTGGTGAAGACCACGTTGGCGCGCTGGCGCACGGCTTTTCGCGCATCCTGGGGAGTGTCGCCGTCATAGGTAAAGGCGCGGATTTGGCCCGGGAGATCATCCGCAATCGATTGAAAATTATGGAGTTGGTCTTCGGCGAGCGCTTTTGTTGGGAACAGAAACATGGCGCGGGCCTCGGGTTCACGGAGCAGGAGGTTGAGCACGGGTAGGTTGTAGCACAGCGTCTTGCCACTGGCGGTGGGCGTCACGATGACCGTGTTTTTGCCTGTCTCGATTTGCTCAAATGCCTGGGCCTGATGGAGATACAGGCGCCCGATGGCCCGCCGCTCGAGCGCTTCGCGGAGGCGGGGGTCCACGGAGTCGGGCAGGTCGGCAAATTGGCCCTCCGAAGCGGGCAAACGGCGGATGGCGCGGACGGGCGATCCGGGCTGCTCGACAAGGCGTTCCAATTCCTGAACTACCGTGGCTAGATCACAGGATTTAGTACTGGTAAGCTGAAACACGATTCGCCTTTTCTTTGCCCAAGGGTACACGAAAAGACTGGGGAGAACAAGAGGCGAAAGCTAAGAATCGCGACGGACGAACTGGTATCGATCGAGCGTGGCGGCGATCAGGTAGTCCTGGGAAGCTTCTTCGGCGGTTTTTTCCATGCGGACGACTTTTCCAGTGCAGCGGATATCGACTTCGACGCCGCGCACGTTGGTAAGCGTGACCACATATTCGATCGCCCCGCCCAGTTGGACCTGATGATCAGCGG
>JASHOO010000623.1 GCA_030041035.1 Bryobacteraceae bacterium
TTGGCGGCGGGGACATGGGCGTCGGTCAGCACAAAACCCAGTGTGGTCGCCATGCGCGGTTGAATCATTCCGGAGCCCTTGGTCATGCCGGCGATGCGCACGACGCCGCGGCGCAGTTTCACTTCGACGAAGGCTTCCTTCGCGACGAGGTCGGTGGTCATGATGGCGCGGGCGACGTCGCCGAAACGGTTTTCCGCCAAACCCGCCACAAGCTGCGGCAGCGAGCGCTCGATCAATCCAAAATCCAACTCGACTCCGATCACGCCCGTGGATGCCGCAAGCACCTGTGCCGGCGGCAGCTTCAACCGTTTTGCAACCTCGCGGCAGGAGGCCAGGGCGACTCGATCGCCGGTGCGCGTGGCGCAATTGGCGTTGCCCGCATTCACCAGAATCGCGCCCACGGTGCCGCGCGATGCCCGTAGGTGGCGGCGGCAGAGCTTTACCGGCGCGGCTTGCACGCGGTTCTGCGTGAAAACCCCGGCGGCGGCGGCGGGAACACCAGTAACAATCAGCGCCAGGTCGTCACGCGGCTGTGCGCGGATCCCGGCGTACATGGCGGAGTAGCGATAACCAAGCGGCAGATTCACTTCGGCTGTTCTCCCAGAATGTCATTTTGGCTGAGGCGTTGGCCATTGGCGAAAGCGTCGCCACCCATGCGCTTGCGGCCTTCAAGCTGCACCTCGGTGAGCTCGAGGACCGCGCCATCACCGCACGCTGCCCGAAAGCCGGGTCCCGCGGTCACGCAGCCCGGCGAAAGCGCCGTGTGGTGGCCGATGATACGCGCGCGCCACACATGCAGCAGTTGGCCGCGAAAGTGAGTGTACGTACCGGGCCATGGCAGGAGGCCCCGCACGCGATTGTGGATGGCCGTGGCGGGCTCGGTCCAGCGGATCGCTCCGTCTTCTTTTTTCAAGATGGGAGCGACCGAAGCCTTCGCGTCGTCCTGTTTTTGTGACTCAATCGTGCCGCGCGCCAGACCGTCGAGCGTCTCCATCAGCAGCCCGGCCCCCATGGTTGCCAGGCGGTCACTGAGCTCGACGGCCGTTTCCTCCGGCCCGATATCGGTCTCGCGCAGCAGCAGGATATCGCCGGTATCGAGGCCTGCGTTAATCTGCATCGTGGTGACGCCAGTGCGCGTTTCGCCATTTACAACAGCCCATTGAATGGGCGCGGCACCCCGATATTTCGGGAGCAGGGAAGCGTGCACGTTGACGATTCCCCGCGGCGCTATGTCGATTACCGATTGCGGAATGATTTGCCCGTAGCCCACCACTACCATGATCTCCGGCTTTAGAGAGGCCAGCCGGGCCTGCGCTTCCGGCCGCCGGATGCGTTCGGGCTGATAGACCGGCAAACCGAGGCGCGTGGCCGCCAGCTTCACCGGAGACGCAGCCAGCTCCCGGCCGCGCCCTTTCGGGCGGTCGGGCTGGGTCACCACGAGCGTCACGTTGTGCGTTTTCGTCACGGTCTCCAGGACCGGCACGGCGAACGACGGGGTACCGAGAAAGATTACTTCCATTCTCCGGCTTTCACCAGCTTCTTCACTTTGCGCTTGATGAGATCCCGCTTCAGGGCGCTGATGTGCTTGATGTAGAGCTTGCCGTTGAGATGATCAATCTCATGCTGGAATGCTCTCGCCAGCAGATCTTCGCCGGTCATCTCGAACCATTCACCCTTAGCGTTCTGCGCCTTCATGGTGGCCCGTTTCGCGCGGGTGACCTGCTCGCGAAACCCGGGAATGCTCAGGCATCCCTCTTCTCCGGTCTGCTTGCCCTCCAGGCGCAGAATTTTTGGATTGATCAGCACCAGCTTGTCGGCTGGATTTTCGCCAACCGAAGTGTCGATCACGGCAATCTTGCGGGCGATGCCAATCTGCGGAGCGGCGAGCCCCACACCCTTGGCCGCATACATCGACTCGAACATGTCCGCCAGCAGTTTGTGCAGCTCCAGCGTATCGAATTCCATTACCGTCTCGGCTTCACGCTCCAGCACAGGATCGAACAATTTGACGATGGGATGCACCATAGTTCAGAAATTCCGGGTCTGCTGCTGGTATCCTTCGAAGTTGCGCCGGGTTTCGGCGAGCGAATCCCCGCCGAATTTTTCCAGAAACGCCTGCGCCAGCACCAGCGCAACCATGGCCTCGCCAATCACCGCCGCCGCCGGAACCACGCAGACATCGGATCGCTCATAGGCTGCGAGCGCCGGCTCGCGCGTCACCAGATCGACCGATTCGAGCGGCCGCCGCAGCGTGGAAATCGGCTTGAGCATCCCGCGCACCAGCACATCCTGGCCGTTGGTCATGCCGCCTTCCAGGCCCCCCGCGCGATTCGCGCCCCGCGTGAAGCGCCGTTCGGCGCGATCGTAACCGATCGTATCCTGCACCCTCGAGCCGAAACTGGCCGCACCCTCTTTGGCGAAGCCGATCTCGACACCCTTCACCGCCTGCATGGAAACGATGGCCTGAGCCAGCCGTCCATCCAGCCGTGTGTCCCAGGTAATGTGGGAACCGAGTCCCGGCGGCACGTTATGCGCCACGATCTCGAACACGCCGCCGACGGTGTCGCCGCTTTTGTATGCCTCATCTACCAGGGCTTTCATGCGGTGTTCGGCTTCGCCGTCCACGCACCCCAGCATCACTTCGGGTTTTTGGTGGAGCGCAACAATCTCTTCCCACGATGCCTGGCGCCCCAGCCGCGCCTCGCCGACCGCGATCACGTGACCGCGCACTTCGATTCCAAACTCAGCGAGCAGCGCCTTGGCCAGCGCCCCGATGGCCACCCGCGCCGTGGTCTCGCGCGCGCTCGCCCGCTCCAGAATGTAGCGCGCGTCATGGAAATTATACTTGATGGCTCCCGCCAGATCGGCGTGGCCGGGCCGCGGGCGGGTCAGCGGCTTCCTCTTATCCTCCGCGCCCTCAGTATCTTCCACGGGAAGCGCAGCGGTCCAGTTTTCCCAATCTCGATTGCGAATGATGATCGCGATGGGCGAGCCGATGGTTTTGGAGTGCCGCACGCCGGCGACGATCTCGGCGCGGTCGGTTTCGATCTTCATTCGCCCGCCGCGCCCGTAGCCCTGCTGACGGCGCCATAGCTCGTGATTGACGGCGTCAATGGAAACAGGAATTCCGGCGGGGAGCCCGGTGAGCGTGGCCACGAGGCACTCGCCGTGGGACTCGCCCGCGGTCTCAAATCGAAGCATGCGAAAGACTTTATGCTAGCAGGTGGAGACGGGAAAATCAGAACGCCGGGAACTTTTCACCGCCCTGTGCGTAGGAGCATAATGAAGCCATAAAGGAGAGGCTATCCGTGGTCAAATTCCTGCTCTTCTGCATCCTTTTCGTCATGTGCTGGCCGCTGGCGTTGATGGCTCTCGTGCTGTATCCGATCGTGTGGCTGTTTTTGCTTCCGTTCCGGCTGGTGGGGATTGCCGTAGGCGGAGCGCTGGCATTAGTGGCTGCCATCATCTTTCTGCCGGCCCGGGTGCTGCGCGCGATTTGACGCCGGCTGTCTTTAGATTCCTGCGCCACCCGTGAACGGTTTGGGCAGACGTGGGATGTAGCCGCGGTCTTCGAGCGTGCGACAGATGGTGTCGGCCGCCTCGTCGGGATCGGGCGGCAGCTCGGCGGTGTTCGCCGCGAGGAAGCGGTCGCTGCCCACCGCGCGCTGGAGTGCGTCACGAGTGGTGGTATTTTCTTCGGCCACAGCGCAGATTGAAATCAAGCCGGCATCGACTGAGGTCTTGGCAGTGTCCACGATGGCTTCGCCCGCCAGTACGTGCACCAGGCAGCAACGGTCGAACAGTTTCCGCTCCAGCGAGTACGCCAGCTCTTCGCCGGCAACGAGCCAGATGGCTACGGGGCGGTGTCCGGCGCGGGTGTAGCGTTCGGCGGGAGTGACGCGGCTGGCCCTAAACTCGACCGCCGCCAGTTCCAGCGATTGCTTTTCGACGCCTGCCGCCGATGTAATCATGCCCGCGGCCAGAGTTTCGTTGGTCAGCGGATCGATGAGGATAAAAGCGCCGGTCGCACGATTCTTTTCGTACGCATCAAAAAACAAGGGCCGCTTGGCTTCCACCTGCACGCTGCCGATCTCGTTGAAGCCGAGCGTTTCCACCAGCTCGTGCTCGAGGGTATTGATGTTGACGCGATGCCGCACGGCGGTGACCGTGGCGCCGGCCTGCTGGGTGGTGTGCTTGATCAGATATGGCCGCCCTGGTTCAAGCGGCTTCTGATTCATCCAGACCAGCGTGGCTTCAAAGCGCCGCGCGGCGTGCGGCGGGTGCTCGGGCGGCACCAGCATATCGCCGCGGCTGACATCCACCTCGTCTTCGAGACAGACGGTTACCGACATCGGCGGAAACGCTGCCGGCAAGTCCCCGTCGTAAGTGGCGATGGATCTCACCCGCGATGTCCGGCCCGAGGGCATCACCACCACGGCATCACCCGGGCGAATCGTGCCGGAAGCCACGGGACCCGCGAAGCCGCGGAAATCCAGATTTGGCCGGATGACGTACTGCACGGGGAAGCGCATGTGTTCGAATGCGCGATCGCGCGCAACCTCGACGGTTTCGAGATACTCGAGCAAGGCCGGTCCGGCGTACCATGCAGTTCGCCGGCTGCGGGTGACCACATTGTCGCCCGCCAACGCGCTGATGGGAATGAATTTCAGTTCGCCGATCGGCAGCCGGGCGGCAAAGCTCAGGAAGTCGGCGCGCACCTGGTTATAGACTTCCTGGCTGAAATCCATCAGGTCCATCTTGTTCACCGTCACTACGATGTGCCGGATGCCCAGCAGGGTCGCGATGTATAGATGCCTTCGCGATTGCGGCAGCACGCCATTGCGCGCGTCCACCAG
The DNA here is from genome assembly GCA_030041035.1 of Bryobacteraceae bacterium. GTDB lineage: Bacteria > Acidobacteriota > Terriglobia > Bryobacterales > Bryobacteraceae > QHXW01. Next base: position 4,857 of record JASHOO010000623.1, read on the forward strand.
AATGATGGCGAGTTCAGCGGTGGAGGCGCCGGTGGCCATGTTGCGCGTGTACTGTTCGTGGCCCGGCGTGTCGGCGATAATGAACTTGCGTTTGGGAGTGGAGAAGTAGCGATACGCAACGTCGATGGTGATGCCCTGTTCGCGTTCCGAGCGCAAGCCGTCA
>JASHOO010000624.1 GCA_030041035.1 Bryobacteraceae bacterium
GCGGGAAGGCCGCATCAGCGCCGAAGGATCGAAGCTGCACGCCTGGGTGATTCCCACCAACGAGGAACTACTGATTGCGCGCGATACAGTGCGCTGCATTTTGGGGGAGCCACACCCGTCATAATGCTGCTCACAATTGTCAATACATTTCCAGCGGGAAACGTCGGGTTAAACTCCCTCAAGCCGTCGATTGCACGCCACCGGACAACATGACGGCCGTCAAGAAGTTCTTCACCTGCTGGGTGCGCAGCCTCTCGATTACCGGATCGTCCGTCCCGAACGGTACTCAGTAGCACTCCGACTTAGCGGAACTCCTCCCATGCAATGTTGCGCATATCTCCGTGACGCAGGAACTGCCGATGCATGACTAGTCCGAGGGAGAGCGACAGGGGCTCGTGGCTGATCTGGGCCGTGTGCTTGAGATAGGCTCGGAGTTGTTCGCAGTAGTCCGGGTGCGCGCGGCGATCGATTATAAGTTTGGGCACACTCACGGGGATCCTTGCCGCGCAAGTCGGCCACACCCTGTTCGGTTACGACGACCTGCACCGAATGTTCGCTATGGTCGATGTGCGATGCCAGTGGCACGATTGCGCTGATCTTGCCGCCCTAGTCGCCCGAGCCGCCGATTCCGTTCACCATTGTCTTGCCCACCAGATGCGTAGAATTGACGTTACCGGCGAGATCCACCTCGATCGCCGTGTTCATCGAAACGATGCCCAACCGGCGGATGATCTCCGGATGGTTGGAAACCTCCTGCGGCCTCATCAAAATGCAACGTTTCAAGAAATCGATGTTGTCCGTGACGCTCGCCATGGCTTTTTGCGACAGGCTAGGGCTCTCCAACAAGTATGACGGCATGTTCGACCCTGGCCGGGCTGTCGTCACCAGGTTAGTGCGGTTACCTGCTCAGTGTCGAACTACGGCAGAATGAATAGGCACGTGCTAACGGCGACACGTATGGGTCTGACCTACTGCGTTTTCTGGAGGCGCAAGCTTCAGCGTCTTATCGAAGCAACCGAGAGATTATTGCACAAAAGGAGTATACGAAAATGACATCTGTTATACAAACAGAACGACGCGTCAGCGACTCGTTGAGTGCTTATGGAATCGCACGGTGTACGGTTTCGGGGTCCCCCCTGACTACGTCGGAACTGAGGAAAACGCACGATTACTGGCGAGCATGCAACTACCTGGCCCTCGGCATGATCTATCTCCAGGACAATCCACTTCTGAAAGAGCCACTCAAGCCCGAGCACATCAAGAACCGGCTTCTGGGCCACTGGGGGTCGAGCCCCGGACTCGCGTTCATCTATATCCATCTGAACCGGCTGATTAAGAAGTTCGACCTCGATATGATTTTCATGGCCGGCCCTGGACATGGTGCGCCGGGGGTTTTGGCACCTGGCTATCTCGAGGGCACCTACTCCGAGATTTATCCCGAAAAGAGCGAGGACGAGCGGGGATTACGCGAATTCTTCAAACAGTTTTCGTTTCCCGGCGGCATCGGTAGTCACTGTACGCCAGAGACGCCCGGGTCGATACACGAAGGCGGTGAACTCGGCTATGTGCTGTCTCACGCGTGCGGGGCCGCTTTCGACAATCCGGATTTGATTGTTGCCGCAGTCGTCGGCGATGGCGAGTCGGAAACAGGGCCCTTGGCCACATCGTGGCACATAAGCAAATTCCTCAATCCCATTCGTGATGGCGCTGTTCTGCCCATTCTTCACTTGAACGGCTACAAAATCAATAACCCTACTCTTCTGGCCCGGATCACTCACGAAGAGCTGGAGAATCTTCTGCAAGGCTGCGGCTGGACGCCTTACTTCGTCGAAGGGTCCGATCCCGACAGCATGCACCAGGCAATGGCGTCGACGGTGGAGCACTGTGTTGAGGAGATCAGAAAGGCGCAACGCGAATGCCGCCAGACCGGCGTGGCCCGCCGGCCGCGCTGGCCCATGATCGTTCTGCGTTCCCCAAAGGGATGGGGCGCGCCGCTAGAGGTCGGCGGCCACAGGGTCGAGGGCTTCTGGCGGGCGCACCAGGTTCCATTGACGGACGTTAAGAAAAATCCCGAGCAACTGCTGATTCTCGAGAGGTGGATGCGCGCGCAGAAGCCTGAGGAACTTTTTGACAAAACTGGCCGGTTGATCCCAGAGCTCAAAGAGCTCGCGCCCGCGGGGGAGCGCCGGATGAGCGCTAATCCTCACGCCAACGGAGGAATACTCAGAAAGGCTCTACGCTTGCCGTCTTTCAGCGATTACGCCGCCGAGGTTGAGCGGCCCGGGGTCATCGAGGCCGAAAACGTTGCGCCGCTGGGCACATTCCTGAGAGACGTGATGAAACTGAACATGTCAAACTTCCGCGTGTTCGGACCCGACGAAACCACTTCCAATAAGCTGCAGGCGATCTACCAGGCAGCCAAGAAATTCTGGATTGCCGAGTATTTCCCTGAAGACCAGGACGGCGGCGAACTGGCGCCGGATGGCCGAGTCATCGAGATGCTCAGCGAGCACACCATGGAGGGCATGCTCGAAGGCTACTTATTGACCGGGAGAAACGGCTTCATTTCTTCGTATGAAGCATTCGTCCATGTGATCGACTCCATGTTCAATCAGCATGCGAAGTGGCTGTCCATTTGCAACCAGTTGTCCTGGCGCCGGGACATCGCCTCACTCAACCTGCTGATCACATCGACGGTCTGGCGGCAGGATCACAACGGCTTCACGCATCAGGACCCCGGATTCCTCGACGTGGTGCTCAACAAAAGTGCGGCAGTCACTCGCATCTACCTCCCGCCTGATGTAAACTGCCTGCTTTCAGTCGCTGACCACTGCCTGCGAAGTGCGAACTACATCAATGTCATCGTTTCCGATAAACAACTCCACCTGCAGTACCTCAACATGGAAGCAGCTATCGAACACTGTACGAAGGGTATCGGTATCTGGGACTGGGCGAGTAACGATCAAGGTTGCGAGCCCGACGTCGTGTTGGCCTCAGCAGGCGACATACCCACCCAGGAAGCTTTGGCCGCAACGGTGCTGCTGCGAGAGGAATTCCCCGATATAAAAATCCGCTTCATCAATGTCGTCGACCTTTTCAAACTCGAACCCAATACAGAGCATTCGCACGGGCTGACGGATCGGGACTTCGATTCTCTTTTCACAACAGACAGGCCCATCATTTTCAATTTCCACGGTTACCCTTGGCTGATTCATCGTTTAACCTATCGGCGGAAAAACCAGCGGCTTCATGTCCGCGGGTACAAAGAGAAAGGCAACATCAATACTCCAATGGAGCTGGCAATTAATAACGAAACCGATCGATTCAGCCTGGCAATCGACGCCATCGATCGCATTGCCAGACTCGAAAAAATCCGTGGCCATGCGAAAGAAAAATTCCGCAACCGGCAGATCGCTTGCCGGAGATATGCATACCAGCATGGGATCGACGCCCCGGAGATTACCGGGTGGCGCTGGCCGTAATAGCCAAGGACGAAAGGATTCCCGATGAGCGCAACACTCGTGACTCCTGAGGCGGCAGTATGTTCCAATCTTCTGTTCTGCCCCAATTGTAGAGGCGCCGGTCTCGCTCGCGCGCGCGATACAGAGCTATAAAGGCGGTTGATCTCGGTGGAACCCTGGGGAGAACGTGAGTTGCGCAACTGTGGTGTTTGCGGCGCCCTAGTGTAACGGTCAGCCACTCATCGGTTCGATCCAGCATTAGTCTGCTGTAGCGGTTTCGCCAAAGTTTCGCCCGCATCCGGCTCCTGTTGTGTACCTGATCAGTGGGATCAGCGGATGTTTATTAAATACCAATAGAATCTTAAACTTACGAGCGTTTCAAACACCACATAGTGATTCGCGATTACGCCAGAAGTGCTCATAACTCCTTTATTGTGGTGAGCGCGGAAGGAATCGAACCTTCAACCTAGTGATTAAGAGTCACTTGCTCTGCCAATTGAGCTACGCGCCCGCACTTTTAGATTCAATAAGTTGCGATCGTTTGGTCAACCTGTGCCTTTTGCGATGTAGGGACTTTTGCAGGGAGAGGGAACCCCCTTTCGCTTCCGCCTTGGCTTCCGCGTCTGCCTGCTTCTGCTTTACCGCATTGAGCTTTTCCAGCCGCTCAAAGGCGCGTTCCATTCCCTCCGGGGTGGGATGTACGTATCGCTGCGATACTGTTACGCTGCTGTGGCCTGCAATCCGCATGATCGTGAAAGCATCCGCGCCGGACTCCCCGAGACGAGTCAGCATGGTATGCCTTAACGAGTGTATCACGAAGTCTTGGGGCAGCTTGAGCGCAGTCCGCACGTCTTCGTGCTCATGATCCAAAGAACTGACCAGGATCGCCGTATCGGGCGAATCGCCGGGAAATACCCATGCTGATTTCACCGCAGCTCTTCGGTTCTTTAGCATCCCGGCCACGCGCGTCGTCAAACTTAGATTCCTTTTCGCGTATCTCGACTTCCCGCGACCGATTGCGATATATCCCAATTCCGCGTGGACGGCTGGCTGCAGGTACACGTCCGTCCATTTCAAGTTGGAAGCTTCTCCAGGGCGCACGCCCGTTTCCAGCATGAGAATCGCAACATCTCTTAGCGTCTGCGGCGCCGCTTCGAGATACCTCGGTTCCAGTCGATGGCTCAGTACGAATTCCCGGTTGTGCTCACCCCTTAGAAGCCTAATCCGCGGGATGCGGTCTAGCAGCTTCCATTCTTGCGCCATCCGCAGCAGCCGTCTCAACGTTGCCAATTCTCGATTAACCGATGCTGGTGACATCGGACGTCCGAATCGGGATATTTGGCGTGTGCGCCGCTGCTTATAACCGTCGATCATGCTTTCGTCGATCGCATCCAGCCGCACGGCGGAGAGTTGCGTGTCTGCGAGTAGCCTCCGCATCTCCTTCTTATAAAATTCAACCGTGGCCGGTTTCTCTGCGCATAATGTCGTGATGGCAGATTCAAAGCGGGGACGGAATTCCCGGAGCGTCGGCGCCGGCGGCCTTTCCAAAATCCCGGCTTCGCCCTTCGCCAGTAAGACACGGTGGGCCGCCTCGATCTGGCGGGCGGCATCTTTGTTACCGGTTTGTGCGCTCTGCTGGATACGTTGACCGTTGAATCGAAACTCGTACCAGTAGGTTTCGCCACGCCTGTACAGTGCCATCTACTTCCCGCCTTTCTTCGCCTTCTTCCCGCTGCCCTGCGGCCGGCCGCCCAGCTTCCCGTTCTCGCGGGCGATCTCCTGCAGCCGCTCCAACCCGAATCGTTTCAGCCGGGCCTTGTAGCTACGTTTCCCGAGCCAGGAGGTGAACTCTTGGATTTCTGTTTGCTTCACGCTATTATCCTAAACTGTTTTGGTTACAGTTGCAACCCGTATATTTCGCCGCAGCCTCTCAGGCGAGTTTCTTTCTCGCGGGGTCGTGTCGCAGATGGCTTCCGCCGTTCCATCGGCGCCCACAGATTGTATACAGATTGTCTACAGATCGCCACAAAAAGCTTGGAGCGCCACATCGCGCCACTCTTCGTCTACAACTTGTGTACAGAAGTTTCCTCCGGGCAGGTGCATAGCCTTCAATAAATCAGGTAGTGGAACATAAAGGGACGGGGCTTCGTTGAGCTGGTAGTGACCCCCATCCTGATCCATCCCGTGGGGTTGCTTTGGGGCTCGATCCGTGCCAGGTGAGCCCCATCTGAGCCACAGCCCCTTTCGATCGCTCGATCCTACGTCCCCTGAAAATATTTGCGCGAGGGTGTCACCGACTGTCTCTGCCACTCCCTTTAAGGTAGAGGGCCCGCGCGAGTACGTGAACGCGGCGCGGCGCCTAAACGAAAACCATGGCTGAGCGAAACCTCCGACTGCCAGACGACATGGCGAAGCGAATCGCCGATGCCGCCCAAGCCCGCGGTTTCACTTCGTCCGCGGCCTTCATCCGAGAAGCCATCGAGCACGAGCTTGTCCAGACGGATATCGCCACTTCGCGTAACGATGCGGAGGAGCGCGTTGCCGCAACGATCGAGCACTTGGCGAAGGAGGTTCGGCGAGTCCACACGGCCGTGCAGGCGCACTTCGCATTCTCGGACGCGCTGGCCAAGGCTCTGTTCACCTGCCTGCCCGAGCCGGCCGGTGAGGTCTACACCCAGGCCGCGGCACGAGCGCAGTATCGATATGAACGTTTCCTGAGGAGCGTCGGGATGGGTATCGATGGAGACTCGCGGGCGGCTCTGGCTGAACTGGTCGATCGGATTGAATGATTCAGGGGGAAAATATGCTCGATCTCTTGACGGAATACCAAGTCTCCAAGCAGCTACACGTGAGCGTTGGGTCGCTCAGAAGGTGGCGGTTGCTACATCGTGGGCCGCTGTTCCTCAAAGTGGGCGCCCTCGTTCGCTATCGCCCCGAGGACCTGGATGAGTGGCTCGCCTGCCAACCGAACGGCGGCAGCATGGCTGAACGCCCCGAGTCGAGGCTCGAAGCGGCTCGGCGGCCGACATGACTCGAAGGTTTGCAGGCCAATTGCTGGGCCTTAACTTTTGGTTCTGCCGGGCTGGTGATCTCACCGCTGCGTTATGCGGTTTTCGTTTTCGCGATCTCCTGAAGCCCCCGCTCCTCGATCTCCTGCTGTCGGATGCGAAACCGTTGTATTTTCCCGCTCACCGTCATCGGAAAAGCGTCCACGAAACGGATATATTGCGGAACCTTGAAATGCGCGATCTTGCCGCAGCAGAACTCCCGAATCTCGTCCTCGGTTGCCAATGTACCCGTGCGGAGTCGAATCCAGGCCAGCACCGCTTCTCCCAGTTTCGCGTCCGGAAGTCCAACTATACAAACGTCGGCAACCTTGGGGTGCGTCACGAGAAACGCTTCGATCTCAGCCGGGAAAAGATTCTCGCCGCCGCGAATAATCATGTCCTTGGCACGCCCTGTGATGTGGAAGTGCTCGTCCGCATCCATTACCGCCAGATCCCCGGTGTGCAGCCAGCCATCAGAATCGATCGCTCGCGCGGTCGCCTCCGCATC
>JASHOO010000625.1 GCA_030041035.1 Bryobacteraceae bacterium
ACGGACTTACCACATGCAGCATTAGCAGCGGGGGGCCAACACTGATCAATTTTGAGGAGATATCGATTTGAGTCGGACGCGCCGGCGATTTATTCGTTCCTTGAGCCGTACTGCATTAGTACTTCCCTTTTCTGACTTACTGGCTCTCAGCCAGGAATTGCCCGGACCCATCGAGCGAAGCTATGACGCTAAGCCCATGCCTCCTCCCCCCGGTCCTAAATCGCCGATTGAAGGTACACCTTTGGGATTGAGCTTTGTGGACGTAGTGAAAGAATCGGGTCTGGCAGTTAAAACCATTTATGGCGGCGAAGGTAAGAATAAGTACCTTCTCGAAACCACGGGGTGCGGCCTGGCATTCTACGATTATGACCAAGATGGCTGGCTGGATGTCTTTCTGGTCAATGGCTGGCGGCTGGAGGGTTTTCCCGCTGGTAAGGCACCGCACTGCCACTTATTTAAGAACAATCGCGATGGCACGTTCACCGACGTGACTAAGGGCTCAGGCCTGGAGCATCGCACAGGATGGGGACAGGCATGCTGCGTAGGGGATTATAACAACGATGGCTACGACGATCTGTTTGTGACTTACTATGGTCAGAACGCACTTTACCGCAATAACGGCAATGGAACGTTCACTGACGTAACTAAAGACGCGGGCCTAATTCAACCCGGGCCGAAAACGCGCTGGAACACGGGATGCACATTTGTCGATTACGATAAGGACGGCCATCTCGATCTGTTCGTCGCCAACTATGTTGATTTCGACTTGAAGACCGCGCCCCCACCCGAAGCCGGGCCCTGCACCTACAAAGGACTGTTGGTCGCCTGTGGGCCGCCGGGACTCCGCGGCGGAAAGAATATTCTGTACCACAATGACGGGAACGGGACGTTCACTGACGTCAGCGAGAAGGCAGGAATCTGGAAAACGCAAGGCACTTATGGACTGAGCGTGGCGGCATCCGACCTGGATAACGATGGCTGGCCGGATATCTATGTCGCGAACGATTCTAGTACGGCCACACTTTATCAGAATCAAAAGGACGGAACGTTCAAAGACATTGCCATTGAATCTGGAGCGGCACTCTCTCCGGAAGGCAAACCCCAGGCAGGTATGGGAGTCTCGATTGGAGATTACAATCGCGACGGCAACCTAGACGTAGTGAAGACCAACTTTGCCGGAGATACCGACTCTCTTTACACGAACCTGGGCGACGCCACATTCGAAGATCGCACTTACCCAAGCGGGTTGGGTGTGAATACGCGGCTGCTGGGCTGGGGAGTAGGCTTTTTTGACATGGACAACGACGGATGGCTCGATATTCTCATGTCCAACGGTCACGTTTATCCCGAGGTTGATAAGTCGAACGCGGATCTGAAATACGCAGAGCATAAGTACCTTTACCGGAACCTGCAGAATGGGCGCTTCGAGGAAGTAACGGACAAGGGCGGTCCAGGCATTCTGGAAAATGCACCGGCACGCGGGTGCGCATTCGGAGATTACGACAACGACGGTGATATCGACGTGGCGGTAAATTGCGTCAATGCGATTCCCCAGTTATTACGCTGCGATTCCACACTCAATCGGAATTGGATCAAGATCAAGCTCCAAGGCGTGAAATCGAATCGCACAGGGATCGGCAGCCGGGTTACCGTGGTCGCCAAGACCAAACCGGACGCGGAGAAGGCGCTCTCACAGATGGACGAGTTGCGAAGCGGCGGAAGCTACTTTTCACAAAATGATCTGCGCATGCATTTCGGCCTTGAACATGCGGCCAAAGTCGATCTAGTGGAGGTTCGCTGGCTCAGCGGCCAGGTGGATCAGTTAAAGGATTTAGAAGTCAACCGCCTCTACGTGATTCAGGAGGGCGGCAAGATCTTGAAGGCGGAGACTCTGACTCCCGCTGGAAAACAACACGGCTGAGCGACATGAGAGGGGTTCGAATCCTTCTGGCTGCGGCTTGGCTTCCTTTGATGTGCGCGGCGGAGGAGAAGTGCCCGTGGCTGAATGCGGCCACAGCGGCGGGCGTGCTGAGTGGAACAGTTACGGCCACTGTCACCCAGACTACCTGCGAGTTTATCCGTCGGGACGGCTCGATTGAATCGGCACTGCGAGTCGAAGTGGAGGCAATCGGCGCACCAAGCGCATGGGCCTCACTTGTAGAGCAGTGCCGATCGGACAAGGTGCCGCTCAAGGCGATCGGTAATGAAGCCATAGCATGCACCTGCACTGAGAAGAAGGGGCAGACGGCCGAGCAGGTGGTGGGCCGGGTGCGCAACCAGGCCTTTCTGGTCCGGATCACAACCAACAGCCATACAGCCACATCCGCCGCGATCCGGGAACAGACGCGCAAGGTGGCGGAACAAATAGCCGGATACTTGTTCTGAAGGGAGAAAACGTCAGGGACGCTTCGTGCCCTGCTGGAGGTGTTTCTCCTTGGCCTCCTCTTCCGCCTTCCGGATCGCAGCCGCCTTCGCGAAAGCCTCCTGCGCGCCAACGGTATCGCCCTTGCGCCGCAACAGCAGTCCCAGATTGTTCCAAGCAGCGGCGTTTTGATCGTCCAGCGCCACCGAGTGTCTCAACGCATCGATCGCACCGTCGGCATCGCCCTGCTGTTTTAGCGTCGTGCCGAGAATATACCAGGCTTCAATGTATCCGGGACGCGCGGAGACCGCTTCGCGCAACTGTTGGATAGCCTTATCAGGTGCTCCAGCGTCAATGTAGGTCAATGCCAGCGTGTAATGTGCCTCGGTGAGCGATGAATCCAGACGCACGGCATCTTCCAATTCGGCCTGCGCGTGCGGTAAGTCATCAATCGATTTGTAAGCGACCCCCAGATCGTAGTGGGCGCCGGCGTCCTCGGGATGACTGCGCGTGACCACACTGAGGTGCTTGATGGCCGACTGAAAATCCCCGATGGCGATGAACGCGTAGCCAACATTTACCTGAACGCGTACATTGTTGGGATCGTGCTCGAGAATTCGCCGAAACTGCTGAAGCCCAGCGGCCGGATTCGCGGATTTTACCAGCGCGTTGCCGTAGCCGTTGCGAACCACATCATCCGTCGGATCGAGTTGAAGGGCCTGCCTGTAGGCGTCGCGCGCTTCCTGGTAACGGTTTTGCTGCTGGTACGCGCTGGCCAGCGTCTTCCACACCGCGGCGTTGGCGGGGAGCTGGCGAGCCGCCTGCGCCAATGTGCCTGCGGCGTCCGCGTAGCGTCCGGTCTCGTAATATGCAGAGCCGAGGCGAAACAGATAATCGCCATTTCGCGGAGCCAGCCTAACCGCCTGCTGGAGGGCATGTACGGCGGGATCGGTCTGGCGCGTCAACCACAGCGCCACCCCGAGATGAAACCAGGCCTGGGCCATTCCGCGGTCCAGTTCTGTGGCGCTCCGGAGATGCGGAATGGCGTCGGCGGAGTGGCCAGTCGCGGCCAGCAGGAAGCCGACCTCGTCTTGATACACCGCCGATCCCGGCGCCAACTCTGCCAGCTTCTGGTACACCGCCAGCGCTCCGGCCGCGTCATGCGCCGCGAGGCGCTGACGGGCCAGCGCTTCCAGATCCGCAATGTTAGTGGGCAACTGTGCACTCAGTGGCAGAGAGAGAAATACTACGACCCCAAGTAGTTCCGGAAAAACGCGCTTACTGAGAGTCACACGAACGCTTCATGAGGACTATTGGCAGCATGATATCACAGCGATCCGGCTGTATGTGTATCGATGAACCTGGACTGTAGCTCCCGGCACGCTCGGCCTTTGCAGGCACGCGGAAATCAGCTTGGCTCAACCCCTTGTCGTCGAACTCAGGGCCGGTATCGCTCGTTCCGCCTTCAGGTCGCAGTGAAACGTGGCTGTGAACTGGAAGATGCTTCCTCGGCCCACTTCGCTGTCCACCCAGATGTGCCCGCCCATCATCCCTACTAATCTCGACGAGATGGTCAAGCCTAAGCCGGTTCCGCCGTACTTGCGAGTAGTTGAAGAATCCACCTGCCGGAACGCTTCAAAGATCAGGCCGATCTTATCCGGTGGGATGCCTACACCGGTGTCGGAAACTGCAAAATGTACGGTGACCGCGGAATCGCTGCGGTCTAACAACGCAGCCCGCAGCGCGATCGAACCCGCGCTGGTGAACTTGATGGCATTGTTCAGCAGGTTCAGCAGAACCTGGCGTAGCCGGAACGGATCTCCAGTGAGGCGGCTCGGTACGTCCGACGTCACTTCACACGTAAGCTTCAGGCCTTTCTGCTCCGCATTAATCGCCAGCGTTGCCACGGCTTCCTGCACACAACGTTGCAAGGAAAATTCAACCGGGTTCAGCTCGAGGCGGCCCGCCTCGATTTTGGACAAATCCAGGATATCGTTGAGCAACGCCAACAGGAATTCAGCGGAACGCCTGGCGTCCATCAAGTATTCGCGCTGCTCGGCCGACAGCTCTGTGTCCAGAACCAGATCTGTCATGCCGATAATACCGTTCATGGGAGTGCGAATCTCATGGCTCATATTGGCCAGGAATTCGCTCTTGGCCCGGCTCGCACATTCCGCAGCGCCCTTGGCGTGTTCCAACTCCTCAGCCGCACGCCTCTGTTCGGTAATGTCACGAAAGCCCCAGACCCGCCCTACATTCTTGCCCTGAACACGCTGAGGCTCGGAATGGCGCTCAAACACACGCCCATCCTTGAACTCCAGGACATCGTCGAGTTGCGCGTCGTAATCCGCGTACACCTTCCGGGTCCGGGTTACGAATGCTTCCGGGTCCGAGAGTTGCGAAGCGACAAACTGAAGCGCAGCGTTATGGTCATTGGAATCGACAACGGCTTTCGGGATCGTCCACATTTCCAGAAACTTTTGGTTGTAAAAGACGATCTTGCCCGCGGAGTTGACTACCATGATTCCGTCGCCGGTCGACTCCAGAGTGGCGCGAATTGTCTCGGTGCGCTCTTCGACCTTCCTCCGTAAGAAAGCCACCCACAACGCACCTAAAAAAATAGCGCCAGCAAAGATCACCAGAAGCCAAGCGACTCTTTGCGCCGTCCACCATGAAGCCCGCTCGAGCACTGCAATATCCCGCCCGGACCGAAGCAGGATGCGATAGGCGCTCGGACGCCGGTATTCGTCAGCCTCAATAGACCAGACTCCTGTCACTTCGAGGCGGCTTCCCACCGGAATGGAGCTCAATGTCTCACCGACAGCTGGCTCATGCAGGCGCGCGGTATAAGTAAAACTTCCCAACTGCATGGTCAGTACCACAAACTGACCTCGCACGGATCGATCAATCAGCCACCCTCGAATCTTGACCACCTCGGCATCCTGGTCTGCGTTCAGGGTTGTAGCATGCGTTAAGTCAACCGGTTGTGGAAGCGAGCCCGGCCCCAGCTTACGGTAGAAGCCGTCTTCCAAAACCGGCGCATACATTCCCAGTGCGGGGAAACCGATGGCGTCAACTCGATCGCCGGGCCGAAGCACCGTGGCCTCGCTGCTGTTCACCACAACCCCGCCGAAGGCGTCCTGTACAAAGAAATACTGTCCTGGCTCGGCCAACGTCACTACGCCTTGCACACGAATCCTGTGTCCGGAAACCCCCTCGGGAGTGAAGCGCATCAGACTATTCGTGGGCAGGACCGGAAGCGTGTACGGGTCAGCGCGCGCAGGCTCGTCCACACGAACGTAGTCCATTCCGGGAACGTAAAGCTCGACCCCCATTAGTTGCCGTTTATCGTTAAAGACGGTGGCGCAGGCCCCCCGGATGGTGACTTCCGCGTCCACAAGCGTACTGTAGTTGCGGTCCTTATCGAACCCACTGATCACCGCGCGGAACTTGTGGTTTCCCGCGACGATCCCCAATTCCACAGCATCGGCGTCGAGCGCGACCGAGTGTACGATGCCTTTAACCTCCACCCACTGGCTGTCCTGCTGGCCGGTAAGCAGTTCGTCCAGCAGGTAGTGGTGTGGTGAAGGAAGTGGCGCCGTTCCTACTACACGAATCTGCGGATTATCAACGATAGGCGCAAAATCGCCGGGCGCGGTAACACCGCGAATCTCTACCAGATCGCCTGGGCGCGCACTCGAATGGTTGTTTTCGATGTAAATACCACCCGTCTCATCGTTGAAGAAGGTGAGACCCCAGGACGACGAAAGGGTGAAGGTGATCACCCCACGCAGTTCAACCGGATAGCCTAGATGGGATTCCGCGGCCGTCAGTTTGCGGATCTGGGCAGCCTTTGTTAGTAGGGGGAGTTTACCCGGCGGCTCTGCGTGCACGAGATGGCTTCCGGTGAGCAGCAGAGCCGATAATATGAACCCCTGCAAGCATGCAGCTGCGCGCGGGGCGCTAGAGCGCAACTTGATTCCCCTCCCCGTTGCACGGTCTTGCTCTGGGCAAAACCCAGCTTAATCACTAGTGTTGCTGGCGAGCAGACTCTCGCACAATAACGAAGAAGTTAGCAGGCGATGGTTCTCAGAAGTTAACAACGCAAGCTGTGAGGACGGCTAGTCGACCCGCTCCAGCAGAATGGACGTACTGTCGTAATCACCTCCCAGAAGCAGGTCCAGGCCGTGGTTCTGCAAGTATGCTCCGCTGGCCGTGGCCAGCTTTTCCGCCAGCTTGCCTGGATCGAGAGATTTGATGTGATAAACGCCATGCTCATCCAACCCTCGCAGCCGGACTGTTGGCGCCGGCCTGCCATATTGCTGTGAGTGAAGAAAGGCGAATAACACCGACTGTTGGCCGTCTTCCGAGACATACTGGTTCGCGGTCAGTTCGCCCTCGCGTGGTGAGAACAGGCGGTACAATTTACCCTGCTGAACTATCCGGCGAATACTTTTGTAATAGGCGATCATCTTGGCAGCCAGATCGAAATCCTCATTCGTCCACTTATTCAAGTTATTGCCGATCCCGAGTGAGCCCATCATGGCGACGAGGAACCTGTATTGCAGTGGCGTGGAGCGGCCATTAAAGTTGGGCACATCGGTAACCCAGGCCATCATCACTTGCGCCGGGTACGCGTAGCTGAATCCCTCCTGAATCCGGAGGCGATCGAAGGCTTCGGTATTGTCGGAAGTCCAAACTTCATTGACTCGTTTGAGCATTCCCAGGTCGACGCGTCCGCCGCCACCGGAGCACGATTCGATTTCAAGCTTGGGATGTTTCGCACGGAGCCGGTCGATAACCTCATAAACATTAGCGGTGTATCTCACCCAGATCTTTTTTTCGTTCGCCGGACCAGCTTCGGGCCATCCCGGCTCGGCGAAATTGCGGTTCATATCCCATTTCAGAAATGCAATGTTGTTTTCGCTGACGAGCTTGTCCAGCCACCCGAAGGTGTACTCCTTCACGTCGGTGCGCGCCATGTTTAGGATCAACTGGTTGCGCGCCTCGGTTCGCGGCCGGCCGGGAAAATTCATCACCCAGTCGGGATGCTTGCGGTAGAGATCGCTGTCCGGGTTCACCATCTCCGGCTCTACCCAGATGCCGAAGTCCATGCCGAGACCGTTCACATATTGAATCAACGGCCCTAAGCCGTGGGGGAATTTCTTCGGATTGACATACCAGTCGCCCAATCCGGCGTGATCGTTGTTGCGCGCGCCGAACCAACCGTCATCCATCACGAAGCGTTCGACACCGACCTTCGCTGCCTTCTCCGCCAACGCCTTCTGGCCGGGCTCGTCCACGTTGAACTCGGTCGCTTCCCAGGAGTTGTAGAGAACCGGCCGCGGTTTGGCCGAGAGACCGCCGGGCAGAATGTACTCACGGATGAAGCGGTGCATTATCCGCGAGGCCTCGCCAAAGCCGTGGTGACTGAGTCCGCCGTAATACGGCGGCGTTTCGAGTTGCTCGCCGGGCTGGAGCGGATAGGCAAAATCAAAGGTGTTGTAGCCGCCGGTGACCCGGACCTGCTGATGCGGCGTTTGCTCCACACTGAACTTCCAGGACCCACTCCATCCGAGCGCCCCGAACCACACCCGGCCGTGATCTTGATCGGCGTATGAGCCATTGCTGTCAGGCGCATCAATGGCAAACCATGGATTGGTCTGATGGCTGGTAGTGCCGCGCCGGCTTTCCAGCACCTTCATGCCCGGATCGATCTGTTCCTGAACGAGCTGCGTTTCGCCTGCCCAGCGGCCGTTCAGGTAACTCAGCCGGTAGCCGTCGCCCGGCGGCATATACCACACGCCCGACTGTGCGCTCTCGATGGTAATGGGCTGCGCCGTCTTATTCTCGATCACCGCGTGTTTCTCGATGATCCCGGGATAGACACGGTAGTGGATCGTCACAACTAGATCATATTGAATGTCTTTCGTCACCACCGTGAGC
>JASHOO010000626.1 GCA_030041035.1 Bryobacteraceae bacterium
GTAGCTCCCCGTCCAGCACCAGCACCGAAGAACGCGTCATCTCGATAATCGACTGGTTGAAGTCCCGGGCGCGCCGGACATCGTTTAGCCCGTGTTTTAGGTCGTCGATATCGAGCAGCACAAGAACCGCGCCCTCGATCTTGTTGTCCTCGGTGCGGTAGGGGCGAATGCGCAACAGGTACCAGCGGCCGTTGGCATCCTGCACCTCGGCTTCGTGAGTCCGCAAGCTCTCGATGACTTCCGTCAGCAAGTGCTCCAGGTTCGGCACGTTGATATTCGTCCGGATGTTGCCGATCGGCCGGCCGGCATCGCTGGGGATGATGCTCAGAACTTTTTCCGCCTGCGGCGTGAACCGCCGTATCCGCAAGTCGCTGCTCACCATCACAATGGGAATGTTCACACTGCTGAGTAGATTGCGCAGGTCGTCATTCGCCTGCGCCAACTGCGCATTCCGATTTTCCAGCTCCTCATTGACGGTGTTGAGTTCTTCGTTACTGGATTGCAGCTCTTCCTTGGCCGTTTCCAGCTCCTCGTTGGTGCTTTGCAGTTCCTCGTTGCTGGATTGAACCTCCTCGTTCGCCGACCGCAGCTCTTCGTTCGATGCCTCCTGCTCCTCGATGATGATCTGGAGGCTTTCCTTGGTGGCCACCAGCTCCAAGCGCAGACCCTCGATTTCGCCCGCCGCCGAGGCTTTGGTAGCCCGCGACGGTTTCTGTGCAGGACGTTTTTGCGCCTGCTGCTTGGTTGCCTCGAATAGCACCAGAAACAGACGCCCATCGTCCGGCGATCGGCGCAGCGGCAGGATCTCCAGATCAAACTCGCGGAAGTTGCCGTTGTGCTTGACGCGCAAGCCCTCGTGGCGCACCGTCATATCGCCGCTGACGGCTCGGTGGATGGCGCTGCGCAAATCGTTGAACAGGCCCTCCCGGGCCATCTTCAGAATGTTGTAGCTGGCCGGTCCGGGCGCCGGCTCCAGGTACGGGCCGGTCTGCCCGCGAAACTGAACGACTTCCAGTTCCTCGTTGATGATCACCCCGGGCGGCCCGAAGCGCGACACGACGATACGGTCCGCCTCCTTTTGCATATCGCCCGGCGCAAAAGAGATGATCCCCTTCCCCGGATGCTCGCCCCCGCCTTTGCTCGGCATAGCCGGTACTCCGTAGCCAAGATCCACCGGTAGACGCGCCGGCCCGTGGCCTTTGGAGAAAATCTTATGTTTTTTGTCCACCAGCGTGAACAGCTCGGCATAAGCCCCGATCGTCTCCGAGCTTCCCAGCAGGAGATACCCGGTGGGCTTCAGGGCGTAATGAAAAATCGGCAGGACCTTCTTCTGTAGTTCCGGGCCGAGATAGATGAGCACGTTGCGGCAACTGATGAGGTCCAGCTTGGAGAACGGCGGGTCCTTGGTCAGATTCTGGCGCGCGAAAATGCAGCAGTCGCGAATCCGTTTGCTGATTTGATAACCGCGATCCATTTTGACAAAAAACTTTTTCAGCCGCTCGGACGAAACGTCGTCGGCAATCGCCTCGCCGTACATGCCGCTGCGAGCCCGCTCGAGCGCCTGTTCGCTGATCTCAGTCCCGAAAAGCTGCACGTGGATGGGTAGCTGTCTTTCCTCCAAATACTCCAGAAGGCAAATGGCTAAAGAGTAAACCTCTTCTCCCGTGGAACAGCCGGGAACCCATACGCGCACCACCCCGGCGAAGTCCTCCCCCACGATCCTGGGAAAGATGTCCGTCTTGAGTGCGTGAAACGTGTCCGGATCCCGAAAGAACTGCGTCACGTTGATCAGCATGTCCTCGTAGAGGGCACGCACTTCGGCCGGATTCCCTTGCAGCCGCTTCAGGTAGTCGTCCAGCGATTCCGCCTTGTTCAGCAACATGCGGCGCAGGATACGCCGTTTGATCGTGTTGGGCTTGTACAGGCTGAGATCCACCGAGGTCACGCTATGAATCCGGCGCAGAATCTGCGTCAGCGCGTCGTCGGGCACCGGGATCACTTCCTCCGGAGGGGCAGGCTTGGAAGGAGCCACATAAGGATGGCTGCCCAGACGCGCCAGTTCGGCCGCGATTTCGTCTGGCGGAAGAACGAAATCTACACACCCGCCCGCGATGGCGCTGCGCACCATGCCATCGTGCTTGGCGGATGCCTCGTCCTGCGCAAACGTGATGCCGCCTTCGGTCTTAATCGCCTTCAACCCTTGGGAGCCGTCCGAGCCGGTTCCCGACAGCACCACCCCGATGGCTTTGTTGCGCAGGTCCTCGGCCAGCGACCGGAAGAAGTAGTCGATGGCCATGTGGGGCTCGCGCGTCGCCGTGTAGGGCTGAAGGCACAGGACGCGATTCAGAATGCGAATGTCGGTGGCGCGCGGCGCCACGTAGACGTGATTCGGTTCGACCGGCGTGGCGTGATGGACCTCGATCACCGGCATCGTCGTGGCCCGGGAAAGAATCTCCGCCAGCATGCTCTCGCGCTTCGGGTCCAGATGCTGCACCAACACGAACGCCATCCCGGTGGCGGACGAGAGATGAGTCAACAGTTGCGTGAACGCTTCCAGGCCCCCCGCCGACGCCCCGAACCCGGCCACCGGAAACGTCTGCTCCTGACCGTCCGGCGACGGTGGATCCGGCGCGGCAGAGCTCGCATCAACCGGTACCTTCGGATCTGTTGAGGACAGTACAGCCTGCGTCTTCTTCCGCCCTCCTTCTGGAACAAGTGACTTCGATTTGGAAGGTCGCTTCGCCATGCCTTTTCGAGGGGTAGGTTCGGGCCTGCTGAGTCCACTATGCATCTAACGGTAGGACGCGTCAAGCACGTGGTTGAAGCCTGGATCCTGCTGGCGTATGCTCAGGTAAGGCAATGCCGGCCAAGCCTCCAAACGGGGCCGCTCGGGGCAGGTTGGACTCGCCACGATCGTCGAGTCCCAAGTCAATCCAGTCCTTCCGTCGTGAAGCTTCCGCACAGGTGCGCTCGGATGCCTCGCAACCGGGTCGTCCCTTCGATATGCTGCGCGAGGAGGCCCGTGTGCTGCGGCGGGAAGCCCACCGCGTTCGCTCACGTTCCCGGCAGCTACGCAACGAGCTTCAGGCCCTGCATTCGGACTATGAGCGGTTAAGCGGCCGGTTCCGCCTGGTGCTCGGAAATTCGGGGCGATACGCCGCGACCCTTCCCGTGGGGAATACGCCGGCGGAGGTTTCGCTCGTGGCCTCCCTCGAGGATGAACGGAAACGGTTGGCTCGCGAGCTGCACGATGACCTGAACCAGCAAATCGCCTGGCTGCAGCTCAAGCTTTCGTCTCTCGAACAAGCGGACTTCATTAAACCGGAATCGTATGCCGCGGAACGGCGGCTTTTGGCCGAAGGCCTGACTCGGCTCTCCGACAAAATCAGCCGGATTTCCCACGGGCTGCATCCCGCCATCCTGAACGATCTGGGCCTGGAGGCTGCAGTCCGCTCCCTGGTGGCAGATTTTGCTGAAAATGAGAACGTTACAGCTCTATTTCGGTCCAAGGCGGTACCACCGGATATCCCGGATTTCGTCGCAACCTGTTTCTATCGGATCGCGCAGGAAGCCCTGCGCAACGTCTCGAAACACGCAAACACCCAACGGCTCTCCGTCGCTCTCTCCTGCGCCGCCGGTGCCCGCCTTCGCCTGACGGTGCGCGACTACGGCGTCGGCATGCCGTCCCACCTGAATGGCCGCCGCGGCCTGGGCCTCACCAGCATGGAAGAACGAGCCCGGCTCGCGAACGGGACCGTGACCATCCGTTCACGTAGGGGAGAGGGTACTCAAGTGATCGTTCAGGTCCCGTTGCCAACCGAAACGTAAAAGAATCGCGAACCCATCGGCGGCGCCTCTCAACAGCTCCATAGCAGGGTGTAGGCGACACCGCCGATGGGTGCGCTAACGGCACAAAATTCGCTTGCCACTCACCTGCTTCCGTAGGACAGCGGAGAGTGCAAAGCTAACGTCGCCTGTATTCAGACTATATGCACGAGTGCGGTCGGGGAAACTGGGATAATCCCTAGTTCTACACGGACGAGAGTCACGTTTCCGTTAAATCTGAGACGAATGATCGCAAAAGCGGCTTGGCGCCGCTCGATCCCTACACCGGCGCTTGGCCCTTCCAGTGCGCTTCGTAGTCCCACATCACGTCTTTGATCGGCACGCCGCGAAGATCGATCTTGCTCAAATCCGCGGTCCCCAGGCCCGCCGCCTCGCCCATCATAGTCGTGTTATCGGCGTACTGATGATACTCTCCGGGTGGAATCAGTTGGTCCGCCGGATGATCCTTCGGGTTCTTATACAGCCGGAATGGCGCTTCGTGCCGGCCTCCTCGCGGATTGTAACCCATGGTTGCCATAGCCACTGCATCCGTGGAAACGCAGTTGCGGCCGACCACCACAATCCCCGGCTTGCCGTGCTTCGACCCCGGCATCCCCGTGCCTTCGCCGCCGATCAGGGCTTCGACTCCATCCAGAATCGACAGATCGATGGGCCGCGCTCCGCAGAGGTCCGTCA
>JASHOO010000627.1 GCA_030041035.1 Bryobacteraceae bacterium
TATCCCTCCGCCTGTGCTTTGGCGTAGGGCCCGGAATTCGTCCCCAGCGGCGCATAGTCCGCGTAGCTGGCTTCCACCACTCCCGGCAGCGACCGCAGCCGCATCGCCAGTCTCGCGAAGAAATCCTGCATGCCGCGCGTATCGAATCCCGTGCCTCCCTCGTAAAACTGCGCCAGTAGCACGTGGTTCTTGTCGAAGCCCGGATAAATCGCCCGCGCGTTGCGAAAACTTCTCAGGAACAGTCCCGCTCCCACCAGCGCCACCGTCGCCAGCGCCACCTCCGCCACCACCAGCAGGTTGCGCATGCGGTGCGATTGCGCGCTCGGGCTACCCGTCCGCCCGCCTTCCCGCAGCGTTTCGATCACATCGGTGCGCAGCCACACCAGCGCCGGCGCTGCGCCGGAAAGCACCGTGGCCCCTCCGCAAATCAAAATGGTGAACGCCAGTACCCGGAAATCCAAATGGGACTCCCAGGCCACTGTGACCCCCACTTTCGGGACCATCGCCGGCAGCATGCTGCCCATCCACTGCGCCATCCACACCCCCGTGATTGCCCCCGCGCCTGCCAGCAGAAACGTCTCGGTTAGCAGTTGCCGCAACAACTGCCACCATCCCGCGCCCACCGCCATCCGGATACTGATCTCCTTCCGCCGTGCGATCGAGCGCGCCAGCAGCAGATTCGCCACATTCGCGCAAACAATCAGCAGCACCAGAACCGAGATCGCCATGAGGATCTGCAACGGCCGCAGCAGCAGATACGGCGCCGCGCTGTGAAATTCCCATGCCGGCAGTATCGTAGCCGTGACGCCGCGATTCGTGTCCGGCGAAATCCGTTCCAGATTGCGCGAAAACGCCGCCGCTTCCGCACGCGCCTGTTCCATCCCAACACCCGGCTTCAGGCGCACCAGCCCATATAGATTCCTGGCGTCACGCGCGCGGAACTCGCTGGCGTCCATGCTTCCCAATTCCGCCCCCATCGTCACCGGAACCCACATTTCGAAAACCAGTCCCGGCATGGTGCCGCGAAACTCCGGGGGCGTTACCCCGATCACCGTCAGGTCGCACCGGTTCACGCGAACGCTTTTTCCAACGATTTTCCGATCCTCACGAAAATAGTCGTGCCACAGCCGGTGGCTGATCACCATCACCGGGTAAGCGCCGAGCTTGTCGCCGTTCTCTTCCGGGGTAAAAACCCTTCCCAGCGCCGGTTTCACCCCTAACACCGCGAAGTAGTTGCCCGAAACTAGTTCCCCCCACACCGCCTGCGCATGGACCGACTCACCCAAACTGAATACGTCCTCGTGATGCACCGCCATTCCCGAAATGGACTTCAGGTGATCGCGATAATCCAGATAATCCAGGTACGAAGTCTCGATGCCCCCGTTAGGCGCTCCGGCGGTCTTCATCTCGAGCACCGCCAGTTGCTGGCTCCGGCTCGATCCGGGAAAAGGCCGCAGCAATAGTTCGTTGATCCAGCTGAACACCGTTGTGTTAGCCGCAATTCCCAGCGCCAGTGTCAGCACCGCCACGGCGGTAAATCCGGGGCTGTTCAGCAGCACGCGGAAGGCGAAGTTCAGGTCTTTCCAGAGAGTCCGCATAGCGAGTTAGGTGAAATCACGCACCGTGGAGTGAAATATGACGCTCCATGCGCCGGCCGTCTTCCTGTAACACCATGCAGCACCACGGCTTGCTATTGAACCTGCAAGTTGGTCACCTTGATGCAGTTAAAACTAGGAGAAACCGGGGGAGGGTTGCCGCCATGTTGGCTGCCGTCGACATATTTTTCAGAAGGTACATCGTGATCCTGCTCAACTTCTACATCGTGGTCAGCGCGATCATTCTCGTCGCCCTGGCTGTTGCCGCCGTCATGTTCGTCAAACGCTACGTGAAATACCGCGGCAAACGCGTCATTACTTGCCCGGAAACCAGTTGTCATGAAGCGGTCGAGCTGGACGCCTCTCTCGCCGCCATGAGCAGTCTTTTTAATCAAACGGAACTTCGTCTGAGCAGCTGCACTCGTTGGCCCGAGCGCCAGGATTGCGCCCAGCAGTGCATCCGCGAGATCGAAACCTCGCCGTTTGGCTGTGCGCTCCGCGCCATGCTCGACAACTGGTACAAGGGCAAGGAGTGCATCTATTGCCACTGCGTCTTCGACGAAATCCTTTGGTTCGATCACAAACCGGCTTTGCAGTCCCCCGACGGGCATATTGTTGAGTGGAAAGACATTCGCCCCGAAGCCATTCCTGACGTTCTCCATACCCACCAGCCGGTTTGCTGGAATTGCAGCATTGTAGAAAATTTCCGCACTGAGCACGTGGATCTCGTCACCGACCGGCACCGCTAAAAATCAGGCACCTTAAAATAAAGAAGCGGTGGCCGGGACGACCACCGCTCACTCAGAACGGCAAACCGGGCTAACTCCGTGGAGTGTAGAGCAGCCCGGCTGCTTTGCTTCGGCTTCGTTGGTTTGCTTTACAGATAGCAACCAGACTGCCGATCGTTTTGCTTCACGATTCCAGTGACTTAGCGTTTTCTATCCCCGCGCCCCTGGGTGAAATATCGCAGACTGCGCAGAGCCGCTCACTTGCGCGTGGCCATCTCACGCCGCTGCTCCCGCGAGATTAATTTCGCCACCTCGGTCATCTCATCCGCCAACAGTTGCACGATGTCGTCAGTGGACACGATGCCAACCAGAGCGTTTTCCTCCGACACCACCGGGATCCGGCGAACGCCGGCGTCGCGCATCTGATTCAGGGTCTCGAAGATACCTTCGTCTTCCTGGACTGTCTCAAGGTCCGGACCCATAATGTCTCCCACCGACAGCACCGCCGGATCCAGATCCGCGGCGACCACGGCCACCACGATGTCGCGGTCGGTCACGATCCCAACCGGCATGCGCACCCCGCTCCGCTGCTCGACCACCAGCAGGTCGCCCACGTGGTTTTCGCGCATGAGTTGCGCAGCTTGCTGAATTGTCGTTTCCCTGGTTGCGGTTACGACCTCACGGACGCAGATATCGCCGATCGGCATGACGCGGCTCCTTTCCCGGATTGATGACTTGGCAATTTGCAGGCCAATTAGCGCGCCCTAATACACAGCTACTAGAGGATTTCACACAAGAAATCTGAGCGAAATCCCCCATGCGGAACACTTCAATAGCTGCCAGCCTAGCATCGCACGACGGCATTCCGCTTGCTCGGGGAGCTTTTGACCGTTCAGTTTGTATCTTGGGGGAAGAGTATGGGAAAACACTCGTCCATTCCGATCCGGAACCTGCCGCGGGTCGAGGTGTTGGCCATCAGCAGCCGGGAGCGGGACAGCCGGTTGCTCCAGTCGATTCTGATCCATACCAACTGGATGATCCACTGGGCGCCGGACCGGTATGAAGCTATGGTCTTCCTGCGCGAGCATCCGGTTCCCGTGGTGGTCTGCCCGGAAGAGATGCCCGACGCAACCTGGAAGGGTTTTCTGGCCGAAGCGAACCGGCTTGCCCACCCGCCGAAAGTGCTGGTCTATTCGCATGGCGCCGGCCGGGGCCTGGGAATCGAGGTTCTGGAATCCGGCGGCTACGACCTGTTGTCCGCGCCTCTCGAGCGCGAGGAGGTTCTGCGCGCCATCAGCCTCGCCTGCCGCGCATGGCGCGATGAGCTGCGGCGCCAGGAAGTTTTTGCCGCGGTCATGACGGCCTAATATCCGGCCGCAACTCACTTTTTTTCC
>JASHOO010000628.1 GCA_030041035.1 Bryobacteraceae bacterium
CTCGGGGTAGCGGAAGAAGTGACTGTGCACGTCTACTAGCATGGTTGCGGACTCGCTGGTCGCTCTTGATTGTATCCCCGGGCGATGGACGTAAATCAGAGGACTTCGCTTCTGTCCAGAATGATGGAAGAAAACTGTTATTAGCCGGCCCCGGAGTGTATACTGCTCCTCTTCGAGTGGAGGTGCCGCCGCTGTGCTGCTGGGCTTTTGTTGTCTATTGGCAGTCGGGATGCTTCTGACATGGCAAGCGGAACTGCCGACGGAAGTTCCCCGCCAAAATCCGTACACGAGCGCAGCCGATGTGCAGCGGGGCAAACGGCTGTTTGCGGCAAACTGCGCGGTGTGTCATGGCCCGGAAGGCGCCGGGGGCCGGGGCGCCAACTTGGCGCGGCCATCACTTTCGAAGGCGCCCGATGATCACGCCTTGTTTTTTATAATCCGACAGGGCGTGCCTGGAACGGAGATGCCGCCAGCATGGCTGGTGCTGAACGAGCATGAAATCTGGCAGGTGGCGGCTTACGTTCGATCCCTGGGGCGTGTCGCTGCCGAACACGTTGCGGGAGATGCCCGGACGGGTGGCAGCCTGTTCCGAACGCAAGGATGCGTGGGGTGCCATCAGGTTGGAGCCGAAGGAGGGCGAATGGGCCCGGCACTGACGGATGTCGGCTCCCGGCGCGGCGCCGCCTTTTTGCGCGCCAAGATTGTCGAGCCGGCCGCTTCCGTGCCAGAAGAATTCCTGCAGGTGCAAATCGTGACCCGGGACGGAAAACGGATCACCGGAATCCGGGTCAACGAGGACACCTACTCCGTTCAAGTGCGCGATCTTTCGGATCAACTGCTTTCCTTTTGGAAGGACGAGTTGAGTTCGCTCGAAAGGCTGCCTGGCCGGTCACCCATGCCCAGCTATCGCAGCCGCTTTTCTGATCGGCAGGTGGATGATGTGGTGGCTTACTTAGTCTCTCTGCGGGGTGACCGATGAAGATCTTGACGGGTCTGCTGCTGGCTGGAATCATTTCTCCGGCACAGGTGACGTTCGACCGAATCCGCCACGCCGAACGGGAGCCCGCCAACTGGCTGACTTATTCGGGAGACTACGCAGCACATCGCTACTCACCGCTCGATCAGATCAACGTGCAAAACGCTGGAAATCTGCGTCCGATATGGGTTTATCAGCTCGACGCCCTGGACAAAGCGGAGACCACGCCGCTGGTCGTGGATGGCGTCATGTACATTAGCGAGTCGCCAAGCAACGTCATTGCGCTCGATACGAAAACGGGGCGGCCGCTCTGGGCCTTTCGCCGAGTGGTTCCGAAAGATGTCCGCGTGTGCTGCGGGCAAGTGAACCGTGGTGTAGCCATCCTGGACGATCTCGTCTTTGTCGGTACCGTGGACGCGCACCTGATCGCTCTCGATGCCAAGACCGGTTCGGTTCGATGGGATGTGCCGGTGGCTGATTATAAGATGGGAAATGCGATTACTGGGGCGCCCCTGGCCGTCAAAAACAAAATTATAGTTGGTATGGCCGGTGGAGAATTCGGGGTCCGTGGTTTCCTGGATGCATACGACGCTAAGACTGGAACGCGAGTGTGGCGATTCTGGACCGTTCCTGCAAAAGGCGAGGCCGGCAGCGAGACCTGGGGCAATGAAAGCTGGAAAAACGGGGCCGCGACAACCTGGGTCACCGGCTCTTATGACCCGGATCTGAACGTCATCTACTGGGGAACCGGCAACCCGGGGCCGGACTGGAATGGCGACGTACGCCCTGGTGACAACCTATACTCCAATTGCGTCATAGCACTCGATGCCGACGCCGGTAAACTGAAATGGTATTTTCAGTTCACGCCGCACGATGTTTGGGACTTAGACTCCACTGAAATTCCATTGCTGGTGGATGGCGAATTCCGTGGACAGCCGCGCAAGCTCATGCTGTTCGCCAACCGGAACGCCTTTTACTATGTGCTGGACCGGCAGAGCGGGCAATTCCTCCACGCCAGAGCTTACGCCAAGCAGACTTGGGCTACTCAACTCGATGATCGCGGCAGGCCGGTGCCGGCTGCCGGCGCCCAACCCACCGAAACCGGCGTGACCGTGTATCCGCATTCCGCCGGCGGCACCAACTGGTACAGCCCATCCTACAGTTCAAGGAGCAATCTTTTCTACGTGGCGGCCCGGGAGAGCGGTGGTGTGGTCTATAAGGGTGAAGCAGATTACCGGGTGGGTGCTGAGTACAACGGAGGAGGACTGCGTGACATCCCCGGAGAGCCCGGGTGGGGTGCGATTCGCGCGCTGGAACCGATGTCGGGGGAACTCCGCTGGGAGTACGCGCTGTTCTCGCCACCGTGGGCGGGGTTGCTCTCCACTGCGGGTGGATTAGTGTTTGGAGGATGTGATGAAGGGTATTTCTTCGCCCTAGACGCGACCACCGGCAGACTGCTGTGGCGTTTTCAAACCGGAGGGAAGATCATCGCCAATCCGATCACTTATCTGAGTGACGGGAAACAACGTGTGGCCATAGCAGCAGGGCACGCAATGTACGTGTTTGGGCTGGACAAATGAGGCCCGATTCAGGTCCTCCAGCCCGGGTGTATCATAAGGTCGCGTCGGCGCAAGGATGGCGCCAAGGTATATCGGCGGACAAACCAGCGACTCCTCGAAAGGACCTGCACGCCACATCGGTCGAGCGGGCTTTTGCCATTTTGGAATTCCTGGATGGCTCACGGCGCCGCTGGAACATCTCGGAGCTCAGCCGCAAGTTGCGAATTCCGAAAAGCACCACGCACGTGATCGTTCTCACTCTGGAACGGCTCGGTTACCTGACGCTTGATCCACGAACCCGGGACTATTCACTGGGTCTCAAAGTCTCCGGCCTTGGGCGGGGACTGATGAAGAGTCTCAACCTACCGGACAGGGCGCTGCGCCCCATGCAGTGGCTGGTCGAGGCGACCCGATGCACGGCCCAGTTGGCTGTCATGGCAGATGACCAGGCGATGTACATCCAGAAGGTCGAAGGGCCGGGTGTGATTCAGTTTGACTCTTATGTCGGCAAGCGAACCAACCTGCACTGCACAGGGGTGGGAAAAGTGGTGCTGGCTTACGCCTCGGAGCCAAAGCAGGAACACATTCTCAATAGGAAATCCTTCGCACACTACACCAACAAGACCATCACATCCCCGAATCTGTTGAGAAAGGAACTGGCCAAGGTTCGACAACGCGGATACGCCATTGACGACGAGGAAGAGGAGCTCGAAGTCCGTTGCGTTGCCGCTCCTGTCTTCAGCCAGTCGGGCGATTTCATGGCGGCGCTGGCCATCGCGGGAACCGTCGGCCAGATTCGCGAGGAAAACATCGAAGATCTCGCCCGTAATGTGATTCAAGCAGCAAATAGAATCTTTCGCTGCCCCGAGGAACCGGCCGGAAAAAGTACGGCTGGCACGTAACGGCGTAGGAGGACGAATGGACAGGCTGAAAGATAAAGTTGCTGTTGTAACTGGCGCAGCCAACGGAATCGGCAAAGCGATCAGCGAGTTATTCGCCGAGGAGGGCGCCTGGGTTCTCGTTTCGGATATCGAAGATGAACCAGGGAATGCTACGGCCCGAATCATTCGCGAGAAGGGCGGGACGGCTGAATACTGCCATGCCGATGTATCCATCCCTGGGGATGTGGCGCACGCCGTTGGAATAGCGGCCGCGAGAAATGGACGCATCGACATCCTCTGCAATAACGCGGCGTACCTGGCACCCGACTTCCACGACATCCTCGAATCTACAGAGGATGAATGGACCAGATGCATCAACGTCGCACTCTTGGGAACGCACTACTTCACCAAGGCTACCCTGCCTTACATGATCCGGCAGAAGAAAGGGTCCATCGTGAACGTGGTTTCCATTCAGGCGCTCGCAGGCATGATGACTTCCGTTGCCTACACGGCGACCAAGGCGGCGCTTCTGGGATACACGCTGAGTGCGGCGTACGATTATGGTTCTCATAACGTCCGGGTGAACGCATTATGTCCAGGCCCAATTCAGACTCGGATTGCGCCTCAGGCCGATGAACCGCATTACAAATGGCAATGTGATAACACGGTGCTTGGACGCGTCGGTTATCCCCGCGAGGTGGCCTACGCCGCCCTGTTCTTGGCCTCCGACGAGGCGTCTTATGTCACTGGAGTCACGTTTCCCGTGGATGGAGGCTGGACTTCAAAGTAGCGGCCGCGGTTTTTGTTTGAGCCAGGCCAGAATCTCGCTTTCGTAAACCGTCACAACAATCGTGCTGACGAGAATGATTACGCCCCCCGCCATCATGACTGGGGTGATCGATTCTTTCAGCACCACTACGGCCAGCACGCCGATGAAGAAGGGCAGCACATAATTGCTGATGGTCGCCTGGGTCACATCCAGCCGCTTCAGGACAAAGAAAAATAGCAGCATCGAGCACCCGTAAACGAAGACGGCGAGTTCGAGGATGCCCCAAACGGTGACACGGTCCCATTTGCTTACACTGGCCACCGAAAACGGCTCAACCCAAATCAACAGCGGGATGCTGGCCAAACTGGCCACTAGGGATGTGTACACGAGAACTTCCAGTTCCGTGTATTTCTTGTCGACCAGAAGTTTGCAGTATGTGTTGTAGAACGCGGAACCCGCACAGGCCAGCAGAAACAGTGTGTTTCCCAGCAGGTATTGGCTTCTGAAACTGGCGCCTCGCACATCGGAGATCGAGGTCAGCAAAACACCCGCCAAGGCGAGGACGAATCCAAACACTCTCACTGGATTCAACTTCTCTTGCAACATGATGGACG
>JASHOO010000629.1 GCA_030041035.1 Bryobacteraceae bacterium
TGCACAATCCGGAGTTTTACGAAAAAGTGCAGTACCACATGAAGGAAGACGACGGCGGTTTGGGCAATTATTCGGTAGCGCTATTCGGCGCGCCCGGAACCGGCGCATTCGAATTCGTGCTCACCGGCCGCCACTGCACGGCGCGCTGCGATGGCGACTCGGTCAAAGGCGTGGCTTTCGGCGGGCCCATTTTCTACGGGCATGCATCGATGCATTTCAACGAAGCACCGGACCATCCGAAGAATGTCTATTGGTATCAGGCCCAGCGCGCCAACCACGTTTTTCAGGCGCTGGACGGTAAGCAGCGAGCCATGGCCCTGCTTGGTGACCCGCGTACGGAAAAGGCGACCGAAACGGTGGCGCTAAAGAAATCCCGTGCTGAAATCCCAGGCCTGCCGGTCTCCGACATGACCCACGATCAGCGTCAGTTGGTCGACAAGGTGCTTGCTGATCTGCTCCTGCCGTTCCGCGAGAAAGACGCGGATGAGGCGATGAGATTCATTCGTGAAAGCGGCGGTGTGGAGGCTTTAACCATGTCGTTCTATAAAAACCTGGATATCGGCAACGACGGAGTGTGGGACGTTTGGCAGCTCGAAAGCCCAACCATGATTTGGTATTTCCGCGGCGCTCCTCACGTTCACACCTGGGTAAACATCCGGTCCAATTCCTGATTCCGAACAGATCCAATAATTCAGACACGGAGGTCGAAGCGCGCGCGATCCATTCGGTTGTGCAATGGCATTCGCTAGGCGCCGCTGTCCTCGTTGATGTCGTAGCGAGGCGTTCGAGCGCAATCTGCTCCGCTGTGTTGGCGCCCGGGTCCGTGCGCAGTTCCAGGTGATCCAGCCACTTAATCTACATGAAGCAATCACCATCAGGCACCACCAGGCGAAAGGGCCCGCCGTGTTCGACGGGCAATGCTCGGTCATACAAACGAGTCGCTATCAAAACCCGTTTGATGCGATCTATGGGCAGGGGAATACTGAACTCTCCGGCGCTGGCTTGAACACAACGGGCCTGGGCAGCCGGTTTTGCAAGCGACAACACGACTTCTAGCAGGACTCCTCCCCACCTGATGCCTGGAACAGTCCAACCCTCTAGACACGTGAAATCGTTCGTGAAGTCCCGTTGTGGCAATCCCTCCAGGGCCGCTGCTGTTAGCTGCAGACATTCGGAGACAAGACCATCGACCCGTAGGACGGCGCCGTTCAAATCAGGATCTCTGGAATAGCGATGGAAGGCTCGTTCCACCGAGCGTTAGCCTCCGTCCCAAGTTCGGGTGAAACACTGCCGCCCGAGCTTGGCGACCGCAATCCCAGCGAACCTACCCGGTCTGCAAAAGGTTGGCTCGAAAGTTTTTGCCCAGTGGGCAGCTCTATTGAACTGATCGACTTCCGAAAGGAGTAGCCGCAGCCCCAGACGGTCGCTATTCATCGGCAAGACCCGGAAGCGCATGATCTGCCGCTTGTTTGATCGCGGAGAATAAATCCTAAAGTCGCGCGGCCACCGATTTTGTCTCGGTGTAATGCTCCATCACATCTTTGCCCATCTCGCGGCCCCAGCCGGACTGCTTGTATCCGCCGAAAGGCCAGGCCGGATCGCTGTAATTGTGGTTGTTGATGCAAATCGTGCCTGCTTTGATCCTGCGGGCCATCATGTGCGCGACCTTTAAGCTTCGTGTCCAGACACTTGCCTGCAAGCCGTACTCGGTGTCATTGGCGAACTTGGCGACGGAGTCGAGATCTTCGTCGTCAAATGACTGCACGCACACAACCGGTCCAAAGATCTCTTCGCGCACCACGCGCATATCGCGGTTGGTTTTCGCCAGCACCGTCGGCTCGACAAAATAGCCGTGTCCGTTGCCCGTCTTCCCGCCAACAACGACTTCCGCCCCTTCACCTCGGCCGGAGTGTATGTAGCCTGTGACCCGCTGATGTTGCTCTTTGGACACCAGCGGCCCAAGGTTGACTGTCGGATCAAGGCCGTGGCCGACTTTCAGCTTCCCTGCTTCCGCCACCACTCCGCTCACAACGCGCTCGTAAACGGACTTGTGCGCAAACAGCCGCGAGCCCGCCGTGCAGCATTGGCCCTGATTGTAGAAAATGGCCGCCGCAGTGCCGGCGATCGCCAGATCAAGATCGGCATCCGGAAAAACGATCGCGGGTGATTTGCCGCCCAGCTCCAGCGAGACCCGCTTCAGATTTCCCGCGGATGCTTTGACGATCAGTTTTCCAACTTCGGTGGAACCCGTAAACGCTATCTTGTCTACATCCGGATGCTCGGCGAGTGAGGCGCCCGCCGTCTCCCCGAACCCCGTCACGATATTGACCACCCCGTCCGGCACGCCGGCTTCCTGAACCAATTCACCCAACCGCAGGGCGGTGAGCGGAGTCTGTTCGGCCGGCTTTAGAACGATGGTGCAGCCTGCTGCCAGAGCGGGTGCAAGCTTCCACGACGCCATCAGCAGCGGAAAATTCCAGGGGATGATCTGACCCACCACGCCCACCGGCTCGCGCAGAGTATAAGCGTGCCAGTTTCCGGGAGTCGAAACCTGAATCGTTTCGCCGTTGAGCCGTGTCGCCCACCCCGCCATGTAGCGAAACATCTCGACCGATCCCGGAACGTCCCCTCTGCGGGCGTTGGTCACCGGCTTTCCGTTATCGACAGCCTCCAGTTCCGCGAATTCATCGCGATGCT
Organism: Bryobacteraceae bacterium; assembly: GCA_030041035.1. Classification (GTDB taxonomy): domain Bacteria; phylum Acidobacteriota; class Terriglobia; order Bryobacterales; family Bryobacteraceae; genus QHXW01. The sequence continues at coordinate 2,698 of JASHOO010000629.1, forward strand.
GCTCGAGAAGATCACCCAGCCGCCACACAATCTTCGACCGCTCTCCAGGTGAAATGCGCGACCAAGCGCCGGTTTCAAAGGCACGCCGCGCCGCTGCAACCGCCAGATCAATGTCCGCCTTATCACCCGCCGGCACGTGAGCGATGGTCTCTTCTGTTGCCGGGTCTTCCACCGGGAAGGTCTTGCCGCTTTTCGCCGCCACCCATTTCCCGTCGATTAGTAGTTTGTGTTCCTTCGCCAAGAACTTTGCCGCGGCCGAGCTGAGGGCCGGTTTCTCAATTGCAACGGTCATGTCGCCTTCTCCTGTTTTAAGGATGTGTATTGGATTGCAGGAAACATTCTATCGAATTCGAGCTGCATGCGGATCCTGTTTAATCGAATGTAAGCACAAACACCTCCAGTCCTGGTTGAAGGAACTCGATCTCGAATGTGCGGTCGCGAACAACCCCCCGCCGGCGAGCGCCGATCTAATTCATCGCGCCCAGCCCGTGCACATATCCGCATTTCCGGCAGAACGAAAACGCCTCGGCATTGTCCACGTGGTGTTTCACCGGCGCGATCGTCCGCAGATACGCAAAAATATCGCGTAAATCGGTCTCCGCCATTTCGCGAAAGTACGGCCACGGCATGACCGGGTTGATCTTGCGCGCATCATTCTTTCCCGTGCGCATCACTTCCAGGAACATCCGCTCGTCGTAATACGGAATGCCAGAAGGGTCCGGTGTGATATTCGCGCTCGCCACGTTGCCCCACGCTCCTACAAACGGCATTCCTCCTGCGAACGCCATTCCCGGCAGATCCTCTTCCTTTTGCCGCGGCGTGTGGCAATACGTGCACGCGGCCGCCTGCACCAGGTACGCCCCGCGCCTCTGACGCGTCGAAAGGTCTGGCGCGAATCTGCCCATGCGTGGCGGCAACGGCTCCATCTTCGCCATCACTTCCTTGGGAATCTCCGATTTCGGCAGCGCATTGTGAATCGGCGCGAGCGATCGCACATACACGATGATCGACGCCAGGTCTTCGTCGGAAAGCTGCGAAAACTGCCGGTAGGGCATCTCGATGTACAGGGTCCGTCCATCGTGCCCGATACCCCTCGTCAGCGCGCGATAAAAATCTTCATCCGACCACGTGCCCGCACCCGTCTCCCGGTCGGGAGTGATATTCGGAAACGTCAGCCGGAATCCGGGATGCAACACGCGCCCGCCACCCAGCCGCCCGTCGGCCGGCAGCCCCCCGGGCGGCGTTACCCAATCGCGCTCCGAATGGCAATGAAAACAAATCGCCACGGCATTCGCAAGGTATTTGCCGCGTTCCAACCGCGCCTGCGTTCTCTCGAGCGGAAACTGCAACGGTGACCGTCCACAGCCGCACAACACCAAGAAAATCACCGATGAATATAAGCGCAATATTCGATGATCCTACAATCCGCCGGATCAAAGTTCCGGTGTTCTTCACCTTCGAACCGCTCTGCTTTCAGCTACCACAAACGGGGTACAGAACTCTGGAGCAAACGTGGTAGGTGAAACAACCTCCATTTCGGGATGACGGCGAAGGCTCGATTTTGCATACTTTTCAGCATGGGCGTGTGCGGGGATCGGCCACGAGAAAGGTACCCCGCAAGGTTTTTGCCGGAAATCGCCAGTGAGTTCTAAACGAAGCTTTGGAGTAAGAACATGACTCGGGAAACGCAATTGCCGCAAAGTATAACGATTACTGCATGGCTGACACCGGCCACCGACACTTGCAGAGTCCCAGCATAACCCGGACATTCTTTGTCGCCTACCTGCTGACCGGAAGTACAGCGCAGGCCGAGGACGCTATGTTAGAGGCGATTGCCTCCTGGAGCGCAGATCGGAGCGAGAATGAGCTGTTCGAACAGACCATTCGTGCCGCACTCCGGCCGAAGGACGAGCAAGCCCCCCACATGGGCGTCGCTACAGACTCCGATTACGTGCGGCTTCCGGCGGAACTTCAGGCTGTTTTACGTCTCACTTCGCCGCTGCGCCATTGCTTTGTGTTGCGCACTCTGGTTGGAATGTCCAGACAGGCGTGCTCGCGATTGCTCGAACTCACCATGCCATGCGTGGATCAGCATACTTGCGACGCACTGCGCTCGCTGCCGTCTTTCGCTGTCTCGCATTCCAGCCAAAGCTGTTGATGTCGTCCGGGCAGCCGTCAAAAATGGAAGCCGATCGTCGCGGTCACTGCACGAGGACTTACATAATGCGTTCCGCTGAACGTTGACAGGAAGTTGTACAGCGCATACGAATTCGCCAGGTTCACCACCGTCAGACGCGCGCTCCACTTGTACTTCTCGGTGTGGAAAAGATTGTCGTGTCCCACACCAATGTCGAAAAGATTGCGGGGTGCGATGCGCTGCGGGTTGTGATCGTTATTCTCTGTGCCCGGAGCGGGAATGGATACGAGCGAGGAGCCGTACAGGTTTGCCGGGCAGAGATCGTTGGGGCTGATCGGAGTGGTCGGCGTCGCATGGACGCTCCCGCAGTAGAGTCCGCCTTCGAACTGTTGGTCTGGCGTCAGGTTGGCCACATCAACCACAGAGTCGGTGCCGAGTGGTCCGTTGGGGCAAGCTTCGCCTCCGGCGCATGGCACCGGACCAGCTACAAGACCGCTGTCAAAACGCCAGTTGAAGCTCAGCCACGGGAGTTTCGGTGACGGCTGGTATTGCAGGTGCCCGGTTGCATTGTGAACTTCGTCATGATCGATCCGGAATACGCCAAAGCCAACGGGAGTGGCGCCAATACCCGCGACCTGCGGACTGAAAAAGCGTGCCGCTACGCTGGACGTGATCATGTAAGCCGTTAATCCATGCAGGTTGGGCATCGTCAGGCGGATCGCGTATCCAGGGATCTTCGAGTTGGTCCACTCAATCGGGTAAGTAATCGGCGTGTTGGCTAACACGCTAAAGTCGAAGGCATTGTGGGTGTACTTCCAGATGTATTCGCCATCGAGAACCAAGTATTTGCCAAACGCCTGCGAAAGGCCTGCATGGAATTCATTGCGGAGTCCAGGAGTCAGGGGGGATGTCGTCACGCAAGCTCCGCCCGGTACCAGCAACTGAAACGCTTGAATTACCGGGCTGGTGCATCCGAGACTCGCCAGCACCAGGTTCTCGTTGAAAGGACTTTCCATGGTGCGGGCATAGGAGATCCGCATAACCGTGTTGCTGGGCTTGAGATGGTACGCGATACCGAGGCGAGGCTCCGGTTGCCAATTTTTAGAGATTCCGTCGTAGTCGTCGATGCGCAGACCCAGATTGAACGTCCAGTTGTGTAAGTTGATGGTGTCCTGAGCGTAAAAGGCAAACTCCCTGATGTCGGCGTGGCCATAATATTTATACTGCTCACTGGTGCTGTTTGGGCAGCCGTCGGAACCAGGCAGCAGCGCCGTTCTGGTCAGGTCGTAACAGGCAAGAAGCGGGTTAAACGCCGGAACCGGGTCTCCGTTGGCAAAAAATCCTTCGCCGGTATTCGGCAGTAGCGTTCCCGTGCAATCAGCCGGGTTGGTCAGCAGCGGATTCGTGTCAGGGGTGAGGTTGGCATTCAGACAAGGCGCATTCCCAGTCGGATCGACCAACCCAAAAGTATCCCTTTCCGTCAGAAACGTGTGCTCATACTGAGCGCCGATCTTAATGTTGTTGATGCCGCTTACATACGAGACGCTGCTGCGGGCGCCTGCATTTGTGAGCCGACGATTCTGCGCTACGGTCGCGCTTTGACCGGTGCCAGCGAAACCAGGATCGGGCGTCAAGTCGGCGAACGGGTCAGCGCTCGGGTAATAGTTATATTGATCCTGCCGCACAAATCCACCGAACGTGAACACCGTCTTCGGATTGAGCAGACGCGTCCAGACGGGCGCGATGTTAAATGTTCTGATCTTCGAGCGCTGGTCTGCTGAGCCGACCGGCAAGCCATCGGGACCGAGCCCTCCGTTGTTCACCACAAGCCCGTTCCAGGCCGACGCTGTCTCGGCATCATATG
>JASHOO010000630.1 GCA_030041035.1 Bryobacteraceae bacterium
AACCAGGCCGTCAACATGGTTCACCGTCTTGGTCACAGAATCGAGCGCAACGTCGAGCCGGCCGTGAAGGTCAGTAACACTGCCCTGAACGTCGTCCAATAGCGTGGAACTTTTGTCCAACAAAGCGGAACCCTTTTCGAGCGCCGCCCCTAGATCGAAGGGCTCTTTGCTGGGAAGCGTGGCTCCGTCCGGGGCTTCTGCGGCGGTGCTCGAACCCTCCCGAATGAAGACATACATGTCGCCAACGATGCCCTCGGTCCGAATAGATACCAACGAATCGGTGCGGATGAGTCCTCGCGCCTTCGCTCTCACCTGAAGCTTCAGCCTGAACTTCGACGAAGGGTTGGCAGGAATTGCAATGCTTTTGACCTCGCCCGCTTCGAGGCCGGAGACTCGGACCAGCGCGCCACTCGGCAATCCGCCGATGTCCGAGAATTCCGCGTAGAACTCCGCATGTTTACCGAAAACATCGTAGCGGTTTCCAATCAGAAACAGGATTGCGGTGAATAGTCCGACTCCCAAAACCAGGAACAGCCCAATGGCCCAGGCATGAATGCGCATATTATTGTGCCTCGGAAACCAGTGTTCTCACCAGAGCGCTCGGGTTCTCCGCTAACTCGTCGATACCGCCCACGGCGATGAGATTGCCATTATCCAGAACTCCGACGCGGTCGCCGACGCGACGTGCTTCCCGGGTGTCGTGAGTAACAATCAACATCGTGGTGTTGTCACGTTTTCGGACGCGTAATAAAAGGTCGTCAATCTCCGACGCCGTCACGCGATCCAGTCCGCTGACTGGCTCGTCGACCAGGAGGATACTGGGATCGAGCATAAGGGCTCGAGCCAGCCCTGCCCGTTTGCGCATGCCCCCTGACAATTCCGCCGGCATCTTGCGGCCTTCCTTCCCCAAACCCACATCCTCCAGGTTTTTTTGAACTATCGTCTCGATCTCTGCATCCGGCGTTTGCTTCCGTAAGCGCTTCAAAGGCACGGCCAGGTTGTCATGGAGCGAGAACGAATCGAAAAGTGCGGCGTTCTGAAAAAGGAAACCGATCCGGCTTCTTACCTTCGATAGTCCGTCTTCGTCCATCCCCACAACATTGTCGCTTTCGACGCAGATTGCACCTGCATCCGGTTGTATTAAGCCGATAGTGAGCTTCAAGGTCACACTCTTTCCCATTCCGCTTCGCCCTAAAAGGCAAAAGGCTTCTCCTGGCGCAACTTGGAAGGAAACGTTGTTGAGAACGGCACGGCCGCCAAATGAGCGGGACACTTCGCGGAAAGCTATGGCCGGAGGAATGGCGCCGTTCATATGGCTGTCTCCGGGAACAGGAAAAAGATGGCCTTTACCAGAACAACGTCGATGAGAATGATAGCTAGTGAGGAAAGAACAACGCTGTTCGTGGCGGCGCGCCCAACGCCTTCAGCGCCCTCATCGGTCGTGTAGCCGAGATAAGAGGATATCAGGCCGATAACGGCTCCGAAGATGGCCGTCTTGAGGGTTGGGGGAACAAAGGCTGCCCAGCTCACGTCGTGGAAAGCGCGGGAAATGTAGAGTTGGACAGATAGATCGGAAGTCGCGCGTTCCGCCAAGTAGCCCCCCGCTAGGCCCACGACGTCCATGATGACCGTAAGTACGGGAAGCGCGATCGAGCAGGCAATGATGCGGGGAATTACCAACATTTTGAAGGAATCGATGGAAAGCACTTCGATCGCATCTATCTGTTCGGTTGCGCGCATGTTCGCCAGCTCCGCGCCAATGCCCGCTCCAACTCGCCCAGCCATGAGCAACCCAGCAAGGAGAGGTCCAATCTCATTGAAGAACGCCAGCGACTGGACTGCGGGCATTTCTGATTCGGCTCCGAATTGCACCAGAGTGGTCCGTGTGTGAAAGGCGAGGACAAGCCCTAAGGCGAAGCCCGAAGACAATACCAGGGGCAGCGATTTCCATCCAGCCGCTTCGATCTGTCGCAGGATCATCTGGAATTCAAAGGGAGGAACCAGCGCCCGCCGGGCGGCGCGCAGGGCAAACAGCCCAACGTTCCCTATGAAATCCAAGTATCTACGCATATATTCCTTGAGTGCTTCAATACAGAACCCTCCGGAGGCACGCCATGCCTCCGAATCCCATGTTCCGCGCGAGGGCCTGTTGAATTAACGACTGGACACCTGCGCGACGGTTGCAACAAACGTCTGCGCAGTTGATGGCACTGTTTCTCCTGCGACAATTTCGCCGTTGCTCAGTGTCTTGCCATAAAGTGCTTTATTGCCGGAGTCATCGGGTTTCAGGCTTGCACCATCGAGATCGAACCCGGCGAAGGCGCCCTTGGTGTGGCCATAAAGCCGAATCTTTGCGCTGGGATCGCCATGTGCCGACGCGCCATTTCCCCAGGCTGCCGAAGCGTCCGATCCGATCGCGAAACGATCAGAAAGCAGCTTGGAACGCAATCCGCTGTCCATCGATAGAATTACGATGTCTATTTCTTCGCCACCGACCTGTACGCCCAAGCTACCGCTATCTAGGGTGATCGCCCCTGGCGCCGACCAATTGTCGCCATTTCGACACGAGATGAATCCCCGACCGTGGCCTACTCCAACAACAAGGGCCCCTTTTTTGAATCCAGGAATGACCACGACGCAGTCGGCGCTGGCGAGTTCTCCAGCCGGAATGTCGTGCCCAGATTGCGCCATCTTATTGAGAACAGCAGTGGCTTTCTCGAGTCGTGCGATCGTGTCATCTGCGCCCGCCGCAGTGAAAACTGCAGCAGTCGTCACCAAGAGAAGGATTTGTGCTCTTCGCATCAGTGTTGTCCTTTCGTGTTGGCTGAATGCACGCAGCATTCCAATCGGACGCATCGATGAATGTCAGTAAAACTAAACTTCTTCCCGCCCAGAACGGACTCACTGCACCTGGGAAAAACTTGGGACGGCGACAAGTTGTCGACGCGTCGAATGGTCACCTGACACTGAGTCACAACCATTCCCGCCGAGTCCGGCAGAATATGTCGCTGGTATACAAGAAATGAGCGTTTCGAGGTCCCACACCCTCAGCGTGTGGGTGAAGCGCTCGTCGCCACTGAATCAGCTGTTTCCGAGCTGCGTGCACAAGGCATCCACTTGATGATCCTTATCCGAGTTCTGTCACAGGTAGCGCGCGAAAGCCGTTCGAGAATGGAAAACTGTTTGGTGTGCGGGAGACGACTCCTCCGGCGGTCACGCGCGACTTGCCGATCACGGTACGGACGAAATCCAAATTCACCGTGTCACCGAGATCTGGGAACTCCGTCCATTTCGCTTCAAATAGTTCCAGCCGCCCGCCGGCGTCCACGACGAAATCCACTTCGCGGGTTCGATCTCGCCAGAAGAAGAGGCTACCCGAGCGCCCGGCGCGGCGCTCGCGACCCCGCAGTTGGGCGAAGACGAACGTCTCCCAAACCGCGCCGGCCGCAGGCGATTGCCGAAGAGCTTCCACGGACCGAATGTTCAGAAGAGCGCAAAGCAGGCCGGTGTCAGCAATGTAGAGCTTTGGACTCTTGACGATGGACTTGGTTCGGTTCGAGAACCACGGCTCAAGCAATACGACTTGGCCGGAAGCTTCCAGTATCGATAGCCATTGATTCGCGGTGGATGGGGCGATACCGACATCGCGCGCCAGGTCCGCCTTGTTCAGCAGGTTTGCAGAACGAAGGGCGCAGGCGCGCAGAAACCGCTCAAAGTCCCGCAAACTGCCGACATTCGCCAGAGCGCGCACGTCGCGTTCCAGGTATGTCGCAAGGTAGGAATTGTAGAAGGCGACCGAGTCAATGTCCGGGTTGGCATAGAGTTCTGGAAAACCGCCGCGCACGATGGCGGCTTGGAGTTCGGCCTCAGGCAGCGCCCCGAGGATCTCGGCAAACGATAATGTCTCCAGTTCCACGATGTCGGCCCTGCCCGCCAACGACTCGGAAACGTTCTTCATAAAGGTGAACTTCTGCGACCCGGTAAGCAGGAATTGTCCATTGCGCGTGCGATGGGCATCCACTGCCACCTTCAGATGTCGAAACAGACCGGCGGCATATTGCACCTCGTCAATGATGACGGGGGGCGGATGGCGCTGAAGGAAGCGCTCCGAGCAACTCCCGATACCCCAAACAGGCGGGGTTTTGACACAGTTTTGGCACAGCTTGCTGGGATGTTTTCAATAACCTAAAAAATAAGGCGCGCCGATTGCAGCGGAGTGCCTTCCGGCGCTATGGTCGCGGTCGCCAGATCATTCAACCCGATTGCGGTAAATGGCAGCGTACCGTTCCGTGAGGTGGGAGCGGCATTGTACTCCCAGCGGAGGCCCCACGTTATGGTGAGCTTGTGCGTCGCCTTCCAAGTGTCCTGCGCAAATAGGCTCCAGTTGGAGAAAAGCAACTGTACGTCGGGCGTCCTCGATACTACGTACGCCTCGGGAGCCGTGTTCGCAATCACGTTCGCCAGCGAAGAAAAAGCATACTCGATCGCGTAGGGCTCGATCGTGCTTGTCGGGTTTAGACGACGATAGTCGACGCCCGCCTTGATCTGATGCGATCCCACCGTGCGCGACAGGTTATCCGTAACGTTGATCTGCTGCTGCAGATTGTTCCCGAAGTTGCCGGTTTCAAATTTAAGGCCGTAGGGATTGAAATCGCCGAAAAAATAGAAAGTAGAGTTTGGCGGAGCCCCGGAGGAAAACAGCTCCGACTCCGAGGGCGGCACTGCGCCTCCAAAGTTGTCGAGGATGCCGGACACGTGTGAATGGGTCCGGCTGTAATTGAAGCTCGAAGGGACGCACCCGCGGATTTTCGAAGCAGAAGGAATCGGGTATCATCATCAGTGTCGCGTTGCGCCGCCTGACGGTCAGCGGCTTAAAACTTTACACAAATGCTCCTCATCGGAGAATCAAATGCGGAAGAACAATATTAGGATCAAAGCGTTAGTATTCATCATTCCGATTCTTTCCCTCCGTCCGGCTTGTGCACCAGCGCAGACTGGGAAGGCTCCCTATCCGGTCATGGCTCCTCTTGATCAGTATTTGATTCCGGACGAGAAGGCTGAGATCGCGCTCGCCCGGAGTGCCGCTCCGGCATCGATTTCGGATGCAGCCGAAGTGATGGTGTTGCGACGGGATGGCTATGCAACTGCTGTAAAGGGATCCAACGGCTTTGTCTGCATCGTCGAGCGATCCTGGGCGAACACGACCGATCACCCGGAATTCTGGAACGCTAAGATCCGCGCCCCGCATTGCTTCAATGCGGCCGCCTCAAGGACGGTTCTGCCCATCTTTCTGAAGAAAACCAAACTGGTGCTGGCGGGGAAATCTCAAGCACAGATCCACGCGGCCG
>JASHOO010000076.1 GCA_030041035.1 Bryobacteraceae bacterium
GTGCCTTGCGCATGGCCTGGATGACCCGCTCGGGGGTGAGCATGTCCATGGCGCGCTCGATGCAGGCCTGGGCGCCGGCGGGAAGATCGAGATTGTACTGCGCGGCCAGGCGATGCAGTTCAGGGAAATAAAAATAGCGCCGCACGCCGGGGACGGGCGAGTAGCCGATTTCGGTGGCGGGCGGGACGGAGGAGAAAACCGGCACGGCGCGCGCGAGGTCGGCGGCAGTGATGCGGTCGCCGGGGACGGCGACGCATGGTTTTGCCATCTTGGCGGCCAACAGCAGCGCGGCGAGAATCAGAGCCAGATGGAGGGGAGTACGGATCATTGTTTGAGATTGTTGGCCTGCTGGTACATGTCGTCGGCGGCCTTGACGACCTTGGAATTGGCTTCATAGGCGCGCTGGGCCACGATCATGTTGACGAACTCTTCCACTACGCTGACGTTGGACTGCTCGGTGTAGCCTTGCAGCAGCGTGCCCATGCCCTCGGTGCTGCCGGGCGTGCCGACGATGGGATTGCCGGAGGCGTCGGTGGGCAGATACAAATTACCGCCGATGCTGTTCAAGCCGGCGGGATTGGTGAACTCGGCGAGCTGGATCTGGCCGGCGGTCTGGGCTGCGGTCTGGCCGGGGAGCGTATAGCTGACGGTTCCATCCTGAGCGATGGTGACAGACTGCGCCTGCGCCGGGATGGCGATCTGCGGAACCAGCGGATAGCCGCTGCTGTTCACGATATTGCCGTTCTGGTCTAACTGAAAATTTCCGGCGCGGGTGTAAGCGAGGACACCGGTAGGCTGCTGGATCTGGAAAAAGCCGTTGCCCTGGATGACGACGTCGAGCGGGTTATCGGTTTCCGAGAAGTCACCCTGGGTCATGATGATTTCGTTGGAGGAGGCGCGCGTGCCCATGCCGAGCTGGAGACCGGCGGGAACGAAAGTCTGCGCGCTGGCCTGGGTGCCGGGGGCCTGCATAGTCTGGTAGAGCAGGTCCTGGAACTGGGCGCGGCGGGCTTTATAGCCGGTGGTGTTGGAGTTGGCCAGGTTATTGGCGATGTTCTCGATGTTGGTCTGCTGCGCGTTCATTCCGCTGGCGGCGCTGAAAAGGGCACGGATCATAGCATCTCCTAGCTTTGAGTTTTGCCGAGGTCTTGATCGATGACGGTCCAGGCATAGCTGCCTTGCTGGTCGCCGTACTTCTGGAACAGGTCGGCGACGAGGCCGGCGTTCAAGGGGTTGTCGCCGGCGCCGGTGATTTCGAGGATGGGGGAGCTGGTGGTGTAGAGGCCGAGGGTTTCGGCCTGGACCTGGCCGCCGACGATCTGGGCCATTTGCTCGGCGGTTTGTGGGGTAGCGAACTGGAGGGGGTTATAGTTCCAGGTGCCGCCGTAGGGTCCGGTACCGGTGACGGAAGTTTCCCACAAATCCGTGGTAGACGCGGCGGCCGAAGTTTGCTGCGCAGGCGCCGAGGGCCCTGCGGGTTGGGCGGCCGTTTGGGCGGGGGCGGTCGCGGCGGCGGCCGGTTGTGACGAGGAAGGGGTGGAGTTGGAGCCGGGCACGATGCCGTAAGCGAACCAATCGTAGAACTGCTGCCACTCGGAGCTTTGGCTGGTATTGGTGGAGGTGGGCTGCTGTACGGTGGGCAGAGCCGGGGCGGATTGCACGGGTGTGGTCATGGGATCTCCTTTTTTCATGGGGTTCTAGGACGTTACGCGCGCCACCTCCTCGACGGCGTGCTTGTTCATGTCACCGCTGATGCTGACGGCCTTTTGCAGCATTTCGAACTGGCGCATGGTACCGACCAGGCGAACGGCGGCGCCGGCGCTCGAGACATTGGAGGCCTCGAGTTTGCCCTGCTCGACGGAGGTTTCGGAGACGGCGACGGGCGTGGTGTTGGGGTCGGCGTTGCGGAAGTAGTTGTTGCCTTGCTTGGCGAGTACTTTGGTATCGGAAAAGTTGACGAGCTCGAGAGTGCCGAGGCTCTGGCCGTCCTGCATGACCTCGCCTTCGGGCGTGACCTGGATAGGGGCGTTGGATTGGGTTTGAATGGGGATGTTCTTGTTGTCGACGTTGTTGGTGGTGCGGACGGGATAGCCCTCGTGAGTGACGAGCACGCCTTGGGGCGTGAGCTTAAAATTGCCGTTGCGGGTATAAAGAGGACCGGAGGGGCTGTCGGCGGAGAAGAAGCCTTTGCCGTTGAGGGCGAGATCGAGGGGGTTGCCGGTGCGGACGAGGAGGCCCTGGGCGAAATCGGTGTACTGGGACTGGACGACGGGGACGGTAGTGGCGAGATAACCTTGGGCATCGGCGTCGGCCTGGGCTTCGGCGGCGGTGTAGAGGCCGTAGAATTCGCGATCGGATTTGAAGCCGCTGGTGCTGGAGTTGGCGAGGTTGTTGGCGGACATGTTGAGGGTGTCCATCAGGGCGCGCATGCCGCTGGCGGCGGCGATGGTCAAGGAATCCATGAGAAGTCGTCCGGGCAGGGGAGGGTGCAAGCGGGGTGCCGAAGGGGGATAGGGAAAAAAGGCCCTAGAAAATCAACGGAGCTCGGCCGATAAGTAGATTAGGGTTAATATGCCCGGCCGTCAAGATTTTGCCAGGCACCGGCAAAAGTCACGATTTTGACAGGCGATCTCAGGGTAAATCGCTGAAAAACTAAGGTATCTGACTGGTTCGGGAACTGCATTCCGAGCCACCGTGCTCACAGCGAGTTCCCTCCTGACCTCCGCGGCCTGGCAGACTGCCCCGATCCACAGCGCCTCCCCATCTGCGCAGCCGGTTCCTTCGGGAAACGGCGCGGCCTCCACGGCGCAGCCGGCGAACGTGCCGGCGGCGTCCTCATCCGAGCACACGGCGTCTGACAACGCGCAGCAGAGGGACGCCACAGGCGCGGAGGCATCTCACCGCTGGGTGCGGCGTGCGGCGACCCGGGCTCAGGATTCGGCGAACGCGGCAGACGGGCAGACGGCTGCGGTGCCGGCGGGTGCGGCGCCACTGCCGTTTCAAGCGGTTCTGAATGACGTGCTGCCGCGAGTTGAGGAGCAGCAGGGGCAGCGACAGACCGTGGATTCGGCCACGGGACAAGAGCTGGCGAAAGCCACAGGACTGGCGGACAGGAGCGAGCAGGCGGCTCACAAGATAGTGCCGGACGCCTCGTTCCAGATCACCAGGCAGAGCACGGCGGCGGGCGCGGGCGATCTGAACCAGAGGCTGGCCGAGGGCGAGGTAGCGTTTTCGGCAAGCATCGCGCAGCGCGCGGGATTGCAGGCCTCGGTGGACTTGCGCGATTCACAAACGGTGATCTCGGAGTCGCGATTTGACACGGCGCGGCAGGCAACGGACGGCAATACGGATGCGCAGGCCGCACTAGCGGCGAAGAAGAGCGACGCGGCGACAACGCAGCAGGCGAACGGGACTACCGACCAAAACGCGCAGCCGGCTACGGAGAGCCAGCTCACGGGCGATGCCAACTCGAACGCCAACGGCGGCGGGCAGGATGACGCCGATGCGGCGAGCATGGCCGCAGGTTTGCGCGCGGCGAGCGAATCGGAAGAAGCGGACGCGGCCATGCAGCCGGTGCAGCACGCGGTGACGGCGGCGAGCGGAGTGCCGGCGGCGACGGCGGATGGCGGAGTGCGCAGTCCGGGTACGGCCAGGGTCTCAGCAGAAACCAGCACGCCGCAGATTCCTGAACCGCAAGGCGAGACGACGGCGCGGGCGGGTGACAGCGTGCGTGAAATTTCGTTGCGGCTATCCAACGCGGATCAAGGGGCGGTACAAGTCCGGCTGAGTGAACGGGCCGGGGAGCTTCACGTCACGGTGCGGACGCCGGATACGGGCCTGACGCGCGGGCTGCGCGACGGCTTACCGGATCTGATGGGCCGGCTGCAAGTGAACGGGTACCGGGCGGAGACGTGGCAGCCGGGCGGCAACAGCAGCCATGGCGGGCAGGATCAGGGCCAGGACGCGCGCGGGAATTCGCAGCAGCGCAATGGCGGCGGCAATCCACAGCAGAATTCGCAACAACAACAGCAACAGCAAGACGAGCAGACCCCGCAGTGGGTTCGCGAAATGGAATCCAGCATTCAAAGGAGCAACAGCGCATGGCCAGCATCGCCAGTCCGGTAACATCGAGTGCAGCGGCAAGCACGGGGAGCTCGTCCTCTTCGAGCTCGAACAGCCTTTCCGCGTCGAGCGCCCAGGAAGCGCAAGTCACCGAGCAGCAGTTTCTGCAACTGCTGGTGGCGCAACTGGAGAACCAGGATCCGCTGGATCCCATGGACGGCACGCAGTTCGTATCGCAACTGGCGCAGTTCAGCGAGCTGGAGCAGATGATCGGAGTCAATCAGGGCGTGCAGCAACTGGTGGTCGATGAGACGCCGAGCTCCAGCACGAGCAGCAGTTCCTCAGGAAGCAGTTCTTCGAGCGGCAGTACATCCAGCGGCAGTACCTCGAGCGGCAGTTCGACGAGCAGCGACCCGACTTCAAGCACCACGAATTAATAAAAACAAGGAGACAACCGCAATGTTCACTTCATTTTCAGCAGCGCTGACCGGACTCGATGCCGCCCAGGTGGGCGTGGATACGGTGGGCACGAACCTGGCGAACCTGGATACGACCGGCTACAAGGCGGCGAGCGTATCTTTCTACGACCTGGTGGCGCAAAACCTGGGACTGGGCAACGGCTCTTCGGTGGGGCTGGGCACGGGGCAGCCGCAGGTGACCACCGAATTCACACAAGGCGCGATTCAAACCACGGGCGGCGCGCTGGACGCCGCGATTCAGGGCAACGGATTCTTCGTGGTGTCGGATCCATCCACGGGTGCGACTGAGTACACGCGTGCCGGCAACTTCCAGGTAGACGCGAACGGGAACCTAGTTACGGCGACCGGGCAGTTCGTGCAGGGCTGGACATCGAGCGACGGTGAGCTGAACACGACCGGACCGCTGACCAACATCACCATCCCCTCGGGCGCGCTGCAACCGCCGCAAGCGACGCAGAACATGTCGATCGACATGAACCTCAACGCGGCCGCGACGGTGGGATCGAGCGATGCCACCTTCACGACGCCGGTCACGGTGTATGATTCGCTGGGCAACTCGCATGTTCTCACTTTTACGTTCACAGAGACCGCGGCCAACAACTGGACCTACGCGGTGACTATTCCGGGGGCGGATGTGACGGCAGGTACGTCGGGCACGCCTTATGCCATCCCCAATGCCACCGGGACGCTGACCTTCAACAGCAGCGGTCAGCTCACCTCTCCCGCGGCCGACAAGAGTCCGATCACCCTTGCCATTCCTGGTCTGACTGACGGCGCCTCGGACCTGAGCATCAACTGGGGGCTCTACAATTCCGATGGCACGCCGAACATCACGCAGTACGCAACGGCAACAGCGGTGGCTTCAGAGACTCAGGATGGGCAGGCGGCGGCGCAGTTGACCGCGGTTTCGTTATCCAACGGCGGCGAGATTCTGGCGCAGTTCTCCAACGGCCAGCAGCTAGCGGTGGGAGAACTGGCGCTGGCCAACATCCGCAATCCGGAATCGCTGAATTCGGTGGGCGACAACAATTTCGAAGTAAGCGCGAATACGGCGGTGCCGGCGATCGGCACTCCGAACACGGGCGGCCGGGGCAACGTGCTGGCGGGAGCGCTGGAATCCTCGACGGTGGACATTGCGACGGAATTCACCAATCTGATCACGTACCAGCGGGCCTACGAGGCCTCAGCAAAGGTCATCAGCACGACCGACACGCTGACGCAAGACACGATCAATCTGATTCAGGCGTAAGATGCCGGCTAGTTCCGCGCTGGAAGAGATTGCCTCGTTTTCCGATGTACCGCTCGAGGTCCAGATCGAGCTGGACCGTCGGGGGATGCGGCTGCGCGACATCCTGGAGCTGGAAGCCGGCAGTGTGATTCCGTTTCCGAAGACGGCCGGCGATTACCTCGACATTAACGTCGGAGGAGCGGCGGTGGCGCATGGGGAAGTGGTGGTGCTGGAAAAGAACATCGGGGTGCGCGTGACGGCGTTCGAGGCCCGTACATAAATGGTGCAGCAGATTCTGGCGGTATTCCTGGTTTTGGGCTTGCTGGGCGGCGTGCTGTGGCTGCTGCGCAGCCGGGGCATGGCATACCCGCGCAGGGCGGCGCGCCGGAAGGCGGAGCGACATCTGGAGTCGATTGCCCGTCTGCCGCTCACACCGCAGCACTCCGTGCATCTGGTGCGGGTGTCGGACCATGCGGTTTTACTGGCGCTTTCCCCCTCGGGCTGCACGCTGGTGGAGCGGGTGGATTGGAACGCGACGAGGGAAATCACGATTGCCGAGCAGTGCACGGGAGCCGCGCAATGAAGCGGGGCATCACGACTGTACTGGTTGTGGCGCTTTGGCTTCTGGCGGCGCGGCCGGTGCACGGCGCACCGGTGCCGGTGAACTCGCTATTCGGCATCAGCCCGGGAAATGGCGGCCCGCAGGGATCGCAGCTCAGCGTGCCCATGCAGATTCTGATCCTGATGACGCTGCTGACGCTGCTGCCGGCGGTGGTGATGTCGATCACGCCGTTTCTGCGCATTGCGGTGGTGCTGCATTTTCTGCGCCAGGCGCTGGGGACGCAATCCACGCCGTCGAACCAGGTGCTGATCGGCATTTCGCTGTTTCTGACCATTCTGATCATGAGTCCGGTGGCGACGGAGATGTACCACAAGGGCTGGGAGCCGATGGAAAAGAACCAGCTCCCGATGGATCAAGCTTTCGACCAAGGGACGCAGCCGCTGAAAAGGTTCCTGCTGCGCTTCGCGCGGGAGAAGGACATCAGCCTGTTCGTGGAAGTGACGCACGCACAGCCGCCGCGGACGCCGGCGGATCTGGATTTGAAAGTCCTGATTCCGGCTTACATTCTTTCGGAGCTGAAAGCGGGATTTCAGATCGGGGCGGTGCTATTTCTGCCGTTCATGGTGATTGACCTGGTGGTGGCCTCGGTGACGCTGTCGATCGGCATGATCCAGTTGCCGCCGGTGATGATTTCGGCGCCGTTCAAGATTCTGCTGTTTGTGCTGGTAGACGGCTGGAACCTGGTACTGGGTTCGCTGATGAAGAGTTTTTATACGTAAGAAAAAAGAGGAAAAAAGAAAATGACTCCCGAATTAGTGGTTGAAACTTTGCGTCAGGCATTCCTGATGACGCTTTGGCTGGGCGCGCCGCTGCTGGTGATCGGATTTCTGGCGGGCATTGCGATCAGCTTGATCCAAATTGTGACATCGATTCAGGACACGGGGTTCAGCACGATTCCGCGCCTCATAGCGTTTCTGTTCGGCATTGTGCTGCTGATGCCGTGGATGTTGCAGAAGATGACGGGTTACACGGTCGAGGTGCTGGGTGATCTGGGCCGATACGCGCGGTAAGTGAGTGCCTCACCAGTTGACATTCCCGCTCGGCCTGGTTTTCGGGTTCGTGCTGGTGCTGGCGCGGGTAACGGGCGCTTTCGTTTTCGTACCGCTGCCGGGGATACGTACGGGCCCGGACGTGGCGCGAGCGCTGCTGGCATTCAGCGTGACGCTGGCGCTATTTCCCAAGTGGCCGCAAGTGAACCTGGCGGAGCCGTATTTCGGGGGCCTGGTGGTAGCGATGATGGCCGAGCTGACCCTGGGACTGACGATCGGGGTGGCGGTATCGGTGTTGACGGAATCGTTCTTGATGGCGGGACAGATTATCGGCATGCAGGCCGGATACGGATACGCGTCGATGGTGGATCCATCGACGCAGGCGGATTCAGGCCTGCTGGTGGTATTGGCGCAGTTGACGGCGGGGATGTTGTTTTTCGCGCTGGGGCTCGACCGTGAAGTGATCCGGGCATTTGTGCGGAGCCTGGACGCTTTTCCGGCGGGCTCATTCGCGCTGGCGCCGGGCGGCGCGGAGCAGATATTGCGGCTAGGCTCGGGAATGTTTTCGGTGGGGCTGCGGCTGGCGCTGCCGGCGGTGGCGCTGCTGATGCTGGTGGATCTGGCGATTGCGCTGCTGGGCAGGCTGAACCAGCAACTGCAACTGCTTCTGCTGGCGTTTCCGGTGAAGATGATGGCGGCGGTGGCGATGCTGGCCGCGCTGGCGATCCTGTTTCCGCACGTGTTCCGCGGTTACTCCGCTGAAGTATTCGGAACTGTGGCGAGGGTGGCGGGGTCTTAGGGTGAGCCGAACGAGATGAGCGACCGCGGACAAAAAACCGAGCAGGCAACGCCGCGCCGTTTGGAACGGGCGCGGAAAGAGG
>JASHOO010000631.1 GCA_030041035.1 Bryobacteraceae bacterium
CGGTATCCTGATCGCGGGAAAAATCCGCGCAGCGTCGGTCAAAAACGCAAACCTGATCGCCTCTAAAAACTGATCACGGCGCGGCCGGCGATCTCGCCCCGGCCAAGGCGCTCGAATAGCGCGGGGGCATCGGTGAGTGGGTGGGTTTCGACGTGCGGGCGTACGATACCGGCCGCAGCCAGATGCAGAACTTCCCCCAGATCCTGGCGCGTCCCCAGAAAGCTGCCGCGGATGGTGATGCCCTTAAGCACCGTGTCCACAATCGGCAGCTCCGCCGGTCCGTGCGCCATACCCACAAGCACCGCCGTGCCGCAACGTTTGAGCGAGCGCAAAGCCTGGCCGGCCGCCGCCGTTGAACCCGTCACAACAACCGCGGCATCCATGCCGCCGTATTCTTTCTGCAACGTGCGCGCAGCATTCTCCGCCATCACCGTGATTTCCGCGCCCACGCCGCGCGCCAGCGCCAACTTCGCTTCCGAGACATCCACCGCCGCAACCCGCAGCCCCGCGTGGCGCGCGAACTGCACCGCCAAATGCCCCAGCCCGCCCATGCCGAATATGGCGATGGTCGCTCCCGGTCGAGCCGCGGCTTCTTGCACCGCACGGTAAGCCGTCCATCCTGCACAGCACATGGGCGCGGCTTCCACCGCGCTCATCTCCTTCGGCACGCGCACCAGGCATTGCGCCGGCACGCTCACAAATCCAGCCATGACACCGGGCGACGTATAGCCCGAATTCAACTGACGCGGGCAATACCGCTCACGCCCCGTCCGGCACCACTCACAGGCGCCGCAACTGGAAGCCAGAAATGTGACACCAACCCGATCGCCAACCGCGACCGATGTGACATCCTCGCCCAGGCCTTCTACTTTGCCGATCCCTTCGTGGCCCAACACTAGCGGGAGCACTGGCGGTTTTTCCATCCCGGCGATGAACAGATCGGAATGGCAGATGCCGCAGGCCTCCATTCGCAGCAGCACACAGCCGGGCGCCGGCCGTGGCATGGCAAGATCAGCAATCGTCACCGCCGCTCGCGCAGCCGGCAAAACCAAACCTTGAATCAAGCCGTCACCTGACGCAGAATCCTGAAGAATTCGGGGAACGATACCGACGCGGCTTCCGCATCGCGAATTTCGCATTCACCGTCGGCCACCAGAGCCGCAATGGAGAACGCCATGGCGATACGGTGATCGCCGAACGAATCAAGCGTCGCGGCCCGGAATCGCTGCCGCCCGGGAATGCGTATGCCATCAGGCAGTTCGTCGGGTTGAATTCCCATGCGGCGCAGGTTTTCCGCGACCGTCGCAATGCGGTCCGTCTCTTTGATGCGCAGCTCGGCGGCGTCGCGTACGATGAGCCCCTCCTCGCTCGTGGCGCCCAGTACGGCCAGCACGGGAATTTCGTCGATGAGCGCCGCCGTCGTTTCGCGCTCGATCACGCCGCCTCGTACATGCGAACTTTTCACCGAGATCTGGCCCACCAGTTCCCCGTTTTTCTGGGTCACCTCCAGTATCCGGATGTTCGCGCCCATCGAAACCAGCACGTCGAGCAGCGTGGAGCGCGTGGGATTGAGGCCTACGCCGCGAATGATCAGCTCGGAACCCGGCACGAGCAGCGCCGCTACGATAAAAAACGCCGCCGAGGAGAGATCGGATGGCACGAAAACCTCGCGGCCCATCAGTCGCGGACGGCCACTGAGCGTAATCACGCGCCGTTCCACGCGAATCTGGGCGCCAAACTCACCGAGCGCAATCTCGGTATGATCGCGCGAGCGCACCGGCTCGCGGACAATCGTCGTGCCGCCGGCATAGACCCCGGCGAATAACACGCAGCTCTTCACTTGGGCGCTCGGCACAGGGAGGGTGTAATCAATGGCGCGCAAGTTCCTGCCGTGAATTTCGAGCGGCGGAAAACGGCCTTCGCGCGCGGTTATCGATGCGCCCATCTCGCCCAGGGGTTTCATAACGCGCTCCATGGGGCGGCGCGAAAGCGAAGCGTCGCCGGTGATCCGGCTGATGAACGGTTGCGCGGCCAGGATGCCGGAGAGCATGCGCATGGTCGAACCCGAATTGCCTGCATCCAGATCGGCCGTGGGCGCCCTCAGCCCGTCCAGCCCGCGCCCGCGAATGATCACGTCGGTTCCCTGCTCTTCCACACTGATTCCCAGCGCGCGGACGCACCCCAGCGTCGAGTGGCAATCCGCGCCCGTGGAAAACGCATGGATGCGACTCTCGCCTTCAGCCATCGAGGCGATCAAAGCATAGCGATGCGAGATGGATTTGTCACCGGGTAGGCAAATCTCGCCCGAGACACGAGTGGCAGGGGAAAGCCGCTGGTGCATGAGGATTTCCCATTCTAACGAGGTCGAAGCGCCTTTGGACAAGGCGCCCCGGAACCTATGCGCCCACAGCTAACGGCGAAGCTCCCAGGCCGGCGAAGCGCTGGGACGCGCGAAACGGTTGGAAGCGATAGCCTATGCCGAAAATTGTCTCAATGTACTGCTCGCTGTACGACCCTAATTTCTTCCGGAGCCGCCGAACATGAACGTCGAGGGTCCGGGTGCGAATCTCGTCGCTGTAGCCCCATACCCGTTGGAGCAGAACCGGGCGAGGAATAATTTCGCCGGCATTCTCCACCAGAAGAGCCAGCAGATCATACTCTTTCCGGGTTAACGTGAGGCGATGCGAATCCAGTGATGCTTGCTTGCGGACAAAGTCCAGTTCCAGGTGCGAGTCCTGGTAGCGGTAAGGCGAGTTAGACGCCGTTTGTAACCCCATGTTTCTCCTCAACTCCCTCAAAGCCTCAGTTCCGATCCTAAGGAGCGCGCCCCGGGAAGTCGTAGCGAACTTGTAAAAATTTTGTAAAAACGGGCGGGTAACCTTGCGTTTACGGTCAGGAGTATTCCTGATCGCCAAACCCGGCTCTGGGAATTGGCATACAATCCATTGAAACGGAAGGGAGGCTGGACATGACCAGGAGAGACTGGATGTTGGCCACGGCGGCGCTATCCTCCGCAGCGGCTGCGCAATCCAACCCGAGAAGCATTGTGATCTCCAGCGCCAACGGCGTGCGCGCGTGTGCGCGGGCCATGGAGCTCCTCAAAGCCGGGGCCGATACACTGGATGCCGTCATTGCCGGTGTCAACATCCTCGAAGAGGACCCCGAAGATACCAGCGTCGGCTTCGGCGGTTTGCCCAATGAGGAAGGCGTGGTTGAGTTGGATGCTTCCGTGATGCACGGGCCTTCGCGCCGTGCGGGCTCGGTGGCTTCCATTCGCGGAGTGAAGACGCCATCCAAAATCGCCAAGCTGGTTATGGAGCAAACCGATCACATCATGCTGGTGGGTGAAGGTGCGGGAAGATTTGCCGAGTCCATGGGGTACCGCCGCGAAATATTGCTCACTGAGAAGGCGCGCCTCGCCTGGCTGGTGTGGAAGCAATCCCTGCGTGATGCGAGCGGGCACAACAACTGGGTGGGCTCACTCGATGCGCCGGCCACGGCCGCAAAACCCTCGGCGCAACTCAAGCGGCTGTTTCCTCAAGCCGGCGACGACCTGCTCGCGTGGGCATGGCAAGTGGCCGTGCACCCGCCCACCGGAACCATCAATTGCCTGGCGCTTAACGCACACGGCGAGATGTCGGGCGTCACGACAACCAGCGGCCTTGCTTGGAAGATCCCCGGCCGCGTGGGGGATTCGCCCATTATCGGCGCCGGTCTCTACGTGGATCAGGACGTGGGCGGGGCGGGATCAACCGGCCGCGGCGAAGAAAACATCCGCATCGCTGGTGCGCATACCATTGTCGAGAATATGCGGCACGGCATGACCCCGAAAGAGGCCTGTCTGGATGCTCTCAAACGCGTAGCGCGTAACTTCAGCGATGATCGTGCCAAACTCTTGCAGTTCGACCTCAGCTTTTACGCACTGCGCCGCGATGGTGAATACGCGAGCGCATCGCTTTGGAACGGGCACAATTTCGCCGTTAATGACGGAGGCGAGAGCCGCCTGGAGA
The DNA here is from genome assembly GCA_030041035.1 of Bryobacteraceae bacterium. Taxonomy (GTDB): domain Bacteria; phylum Acidobacteriota; class Terriglobia; order Bryobacterales; family Bryobacteraceae; genus QHXW01. The sequence continues at coordinate 4,011 of JASHOO010000631.1, forward strand.
CCGCAGCAGCTTTGCTGGAGCGCTGACGAGAAATATCGCAGAATTTTTTTGAGCTGTGCCCTCCGCCTTGTTGTACAATTCTCCGTACCTGGTGAGATCAGTGAAAAAGTTCACACAGCCGCCCGTTCGGTCTGCGTGTGCCGTGTTGTTAGCACGTCCAAAAGTGTTAAATAATAATCTATCCGCACATGCCCATGTTCTCCGCCGCTGAAGTGGCCGGATGTTCGCCAAGCTGGAACAACGCGGGACGACGTTAGATGTCCCAAGTATTCCACCGCAGCACCAACACGCTGTCACGTGTCAGCATATTCGGCGGCATATTCATCCTCGGATTTCTCGTGTGGGCCTGGGCCGAGCTGAATGCGTCGAATTACGCGACGCGCGCTAAAGTTCCGGTGAACCAACCGGTGCCGTTTAGCCATGAGCACCATGTGGGTGGCCTCGGCATCGACTGCCGCTACTGTCACACTTCTGTAGAAAACTCTTCTTTCGCCGGCATTCCGCCGACCAAAACCTGCATGAACTGCCACTCGCAGATCTGGGTCAACGCCCCTATGCTCGAACCCGTCCGCCAAAGCTTCCGTACCGATCAGTCCCTTCACTGGATCCGGGTGCACGATCTGCCCGACTACGTTTATTTCAATCACAGCATTCATGTGGCAAAAGGAATCGGCTGCACCACCTGTCACGGAGCCATCGACAGGATGCCTCTGACCTGGCAGGAGGCTTCGCTGCAAATGTCGTGGTGCCTGGATTGCCACCGGCATCCTGAGGAGTACGTGCGGCCGAGATCGGAGGTGTTCAGCGTGGCTTATCAGCCTCCGCCCAATCACGTGGAGATCGGAAGGAATCTCGTGAAGGAGTATCACATCCAGAGCCTCACCAGCTGTTCGACGTGTCATCGATGAGCGCTTATCAACATCTCGATCTGGCAGCCATTCGGGCACGACTCCACGCCAGCCGCGGCCGCGACTACTGGCGGTCGCTCGAGGAATTAGCCGCTACCGACGGTTTCGAAGAGCTGTTGCAGCGCGAATTTCCGCGCCAGGCAGCGGAGTGGACCGGCGGCGAATCCGGCCGCCGCCAGTTCCTGAAAGTGATGGGCGCGTCGATGGCGCTTGCCGGCTTAGGCGCGTGCACCCGGCAGCCGACCGAAACTATCGTTCCCTATGTGCGGCAGCCCGAAGAAGTGATCCCCGGCAAACCGCTATTTTTCGCTACCGCGGTCCCGCTCGCCGGTGTGGCCATGGGAACACTGGTGGAAAGCCACCTCGGGCGGCCCACCAAAGTCGAGGGTAATCCCGATCACCCAGCGAGTCTGGGTGCAACCGACGCCATCGCCCAGGCCTCGGTGCTGGAGCTTTATGATCCCGACCGCTCCCAGACCCTGACCTATCTCGGCGACATCCGCCCGTGGAGCGCGTTCCTGGGTGTCGCGCGGGAAATGCTCGGTCCGTTGGGCGCAAATAATGGAGCCGGTCTGCGTTTCTTGACCGGCGCCACCACCTCACCCACCCTCGCCGACCAGTTCGAGACTCTGCTCAAGAAATTCCCTCGGGCCAAGTGGCATCGTTTCGAACCCACAGGCCGAGCGTCGGCACGAGCCGGCGCCGTGCAGGCGTTCGGCGAGCCGGTCAACACTTACTATCAACTCGCGCAGGCGGATGTGATTCTTTCGCTCGATGCCGATTTCCTCTGCTCCGGCCCGGCCAGTGTGCGCTATGCCGCCGACTTCGCCTCGCGCCGCCGCGTGCGCGGCAACCAGACCGCGATGAATCGGCTTTATGTCGTGGAGAGCACACTGACGCCCACCGGCGCAAAGGCCGATCATCATCTCCCACTGCGCGCTGCCGACGTCGAAACCTTCGCTGCCGCCGTTGCGGCCGGCGTCGGCGTACACGGGATGGATGCCCCGCCGCCCGGCCCGCATGCTCAATGGATCGCCGCTCTGGTCAAAGATCTGCAACAGCACCGCGGCGCGAGCGTGGTGATTCCCGGCGAGCATCAGCCGCCTGCCGTGCATGTTCTCGCCCACGCCATCAACGCGGCTCTCGGCAATGTGGGCAAGACCGTCATCTACACCGATCCTCTCGATCCCAATCCGGCCGACGACATCGGAAGCCTGCGCGAACTGGTCACGGATATGGACGCCGGCAAGGTCGAAACGCTGATCATCGTCGGCGGTAACCCGGTCTACAACGCGCCCGTGGATTTCAACTTCGCCCAGCGCATGTCGAAAGTGAAACTGCGCATCCACATGGGCCTCTACTCGGACGAAACCTCCGAATACTGCCAGTGGCACATTCCCGAAGCGCATTTTTTCGAAACCTGGGGCGATGCCCGCGCTTATGACGGCACCGTCACCATCATGCAGCCGCTCATTATGCCGCTGTATTTTGGCCGCTCGGTCCACGAATTGTTGGGCGCATTCGGCAACAGCCCCGGCCAGACGCCCTACGAAATCGTGAAGGGTTTTTGGAACCGCCGCCATCCCGGAGCGGATTTCGAAGACTGGTGGCGCAAGGCCGTCCACGATGGCATTGTCCCTGGCACGGCACTGCCGCCGCGCCAGATGGCGCTCAAGGGCTCGCCGGCCGCCGGCAAGCCGGCCCAAACGCAGGGCCTGGAAATTGTTTTTCGCCCAGATCCCCACATCTTCGATGGCCGCTACGCCAACAACGGGTGGTTGCAGGAATTACCCAAGCCTCTGAATAAGATCGCCTGGGATAACGTCGCCATCGTCAGCCCCCATACCGCCGAACAGCGCGGATTGCAAAACGAAGATCTGGTCGACCTCCAGTACCAGGGCCGCAGCGTCAAAGCGCCCGTCTGGATCCAGCCCGGTCACGCTGATGATTCCGTCACCGTTCACCTCGGCTTCGGACGCACCAGCGCCGGTCGAGTCGGCAATGGTGTCGGCTTCAACGCCTATGCGCTCCGCACCTCCGACGCCCCGTGGTACGCCTTCGGCCTGGAAATCGTGAAAACCGGCGCCAAGTATTCCCTCGCCACCACTCAGGAGGAGCACCTGATGGAAGGCCGCGCCATCGTGCTCTCGGCCGATATCGCCGAGTACCGCAAAAATCCCGGTTTCGCCAAAGAAGCCGCCGAAGAGCCTCCCAAGGAACTGACAATTTATCCCGGCTACAAGTACGAAGGCTACGCCTGGGGCATGACCATCGATCAGACCGCGTGCGTCGGATGCAATGCTTGCGTGCTGGCCTGCCAGTCGGAGAACAACATCGCCGTGGTCGGCAAAGAGCAAGTGAAAATGCGCCGCATCATGCATTGGCTGCGCATCGATAGCTACTACAAAGGCCACCCCGACAACCCCGAGGCCTACTTCCAGCCCGTGCCCTGCATGCAGTGCGAAAACGCTCCCTGTGAGCTCGTCTGCCCCGTGCAGGCCACCAACCACAGCGCCGAAGGTCTCAACGACATGGTCTACAACCGCTGTGTCGGCACACGTTACTGCTCCAATAACTGTCCTTACAAGGTCCGGCGCTTCAATTTTTTCCTCTACTCCGACTGGACCACGCCCAGCCTCAAGCTCCAGCGCAACCCCGACGTCTCCGTGCGCAGCCGCGGCGTGATGGAAAAATGCACCTACTGCGTGCAGCGCATCAACGAGGCCAAGATCGAAGCCGAAAAAGCAGGACGTCCCGTGCACGATGGGGAAATCCAGACTGCCTGCCAGGGCGCCTGCCCCACACAGGCAATTATCTTCGGCAATATCAATGACCCAACGAGCCACGTCGCCAAGCTGAAAGCCGAGCAGTTGAACTACGGCCTGCTTGGCGAATTGAACACGCGCCCCCGCACCACGTATCTGGCCGCCTTGCGCAATCCCAATCCAGAGATCGAATCGTGAGCAGCGACCGCCAGCCCATTCCTCCGACCCGGCCCACCGGACACCAGATCATCGCGCCCGGCCACACCTTCGCCACGGTCAGCGACAAGATCAGCTCCATTGTCCTGACACGCCGCACGCCGCTCTACTGGTTCATTCCGTTCCTGATCGCCTCCGCCCTGCTGATGGTGTTTCTGGTGGCGGTCACCGCGTTGCTGGTCCGCGGCGTCGGCCTGTGGGGTATCAAAGTCCCGGTCATGTGGGCCTGGGCCATCACCAACTTCGTCTGGTGGATCGGAATCGGCCACGCCGGCACCCTCATCTCGGCCATTCTTCTGCTGCTGCGCCAATCCTGGCGCAACTCCATTAACCGGTTTGCCGAAGCCATGACGCTGTTCGCCGTCGCCTGCGCCGGCATGTTCCCGTTGCTGCATTTGGGCCGCCCCTGGCTGTTCTACTGGTTGTTCCCCTACCCCAACACCATGAACGTGCAGCCGCAATTTCGCAGCCCGCTCGTTTGGGACGTCTTCGCCGTCTCCACCTACGCCACGGTCTCGGCGCTGTTCTGGTATGTCGGTCTGATTCCCGATCTCGCCACGCTCCGCGATCGCGCGCGAAACCGCGGGGCGCGTATCATCTACGGTATTCTCGCCATGGGCTGGCGCGGCGCCGCCAGCCACTGGCAGAAGTATGAGACGGCATCGCTGCTGCTCGCCGGTCTCGCGACTCCGCTCGTCCTCTCCGTCCACACCGTGGTGAGCTTCGATTTCACCATCGCCATCCTGCCCGGCTGGCACAGCACAATTTTCCCGCCCTACTTTGTCGCCGGCGCCATCTACTCCGGCTTCGCCATGGTACTCGTCCTCGCCATTCCGTTGCGCGCCATGTACGGCCTCCAGGACCTCATCACCATGCGTCACCTCGACAACATGGCCAAAGTCATGCTCGCCACCGGTGAAATCGTCGCCTACTCTTACATCTTCGAAGCTTTCATCTCCTGGTACAGCGGCGACAAGTACGAGATGTTCGCCATGTGGAACCGCATGACCGGCCCCTACGCCGTCACCTACTGGACCCTCATCTTCTGCAACCTCGTTTTCCCGCAGATTCTCTGGGTCAAGAAGATTCGCACCAACGTCGTTTGGTTGTTTATCGTGTCCGTCGACGTGCTCGTCGGCATGTGGCTCGAGCGCTACGTCATCATCGTCGTCAGCCTCCATCGCGACTTCCTGCCCTCTTCCTGGGGCATCTTCCATCCCACCATTTGGGATGTCGCCACCTACGTCGGAACTCTCGGGTTGTTCTTCTTCCTGTTCTTCCTGTTCATTCGCGGGCTGCCTATGATCTCGATCTTCGAGGTCCGCACCTTGCTGCCGCAGGCTGAAGTCGCCGAGGTGGAACAATGAGGCCGCCCGTTTACGGTCTCTTGGCCGAGTTCGAAAACCCCACCGCGCTCGCCGCCGCCGCCCGCCGCGTGCGCGAGCGCGGATACCGCAGAGTCGAAGCTTACTCGCCGTTCGCCATCGAAGAGGTCAACGAAGCCCTCGGCCTGCACCACAACAAGCTTCCGTTCATCGTTCTTTGCGGCGGCATTCTCGGCGGTCTCACCGGCTACTTCATGCAGTATTACATCGCCGTCTGGGATTTTCCCATCAATGTCGGCGGTCGGCCCCTGCATAGCTGGCCCTCGTTTATCGTCATCACCTTCGAGCTGACCATTCTGTTCGCCGCCGTCGCCACCGTCCTCGGCCTGTTCGGTCTCTGCGGCCTGCCCATGCCGTATCACCCGGTGTTCAACGTCCCTCGCTTCGCATTTGCGTCGCGCGACCGCTTCTTCATCTGCATCGAGGCCTCGGACCCGCTGTTCGACCGCCATGAAACCGCGGAATTCCTCCACAGCCTCGCTCCGCGTGAGGTATCCGAAGTTGCGCATTAGGATCTCCATCGCCCTCCTGCTCGCCTGCGCCTCCCTGGCCTGCCGCCGCGATATGCAGGATCAGCCCAAATACATTCCCCTCCGCGGCAGCGATTTCTTCGCCGACGGCCGCTCCGCCCGTCCCATCCCCGAAGGCACCGTTGCCCGCGGCGAGCTGCGCGCCGACAAGGTCTTCTTCACCGGCAAGAGCGGCGATCAGTTCGTCGACCAGGTTCCCTTCCCTGTCACGCGCCAGGTGCTCGAGCGCGGTGAGGAGCGCTTCAACATCTACTGCACGCCCTGCCACGGCCGCCTCGGCAACGGCCTCGGCATGATCGTTCGCCGCGGTTTCAAACGCCCGCCGTCCTATCACACCGATCGCTTGCGCCAAAAGCCCATCGGTTATTTCTACGACATCATGACCAACGGTTTCGGTGCCATGCAGGATTATTCCGCCCAAGTCGCACCGCGCGACCGCTGGGCCATCGCCGCCTACATTCGCGTGCTGCAATACAGCCAGATGGCGTCCATCAACGACGTCCCCCCTGACGTCCGCCAGGAATTGAACAGCGAACTGAGCACCAGATCCGCGGAGCCGAAAAGATGAGCGCGCAGGATTTCACCTTTTCTGCGCAACTGGGCCGCGACATCGAACGCGTCCGCCAGCGCTCCCTCATCGTCGGCATCGTCGCGCTTCTCGCCTGCATCATCGGAGCGTTCTTTCAATCCGACCAGTTCTTCCGGTCTTATCTTTTCTCCTATCTCTTCTATCTGGGCCTCACCCTGGGATGCATGGCCCTACTCATGCTGCAATACTTGAGTGGCGGCGGCTGGGGCATCGTCATTCGCCGCATCACCGAAGCGGCCACGCGCACCATTCCCTGGCTCGCCGGGCTGTTCATCCCCATCCTCATCGGCGTGCCCAAGCTCTACATCTGGTCGCATCCGGAGGCCGTTCAAGCCGATCCCCTCCTCCAACATAAACACCTTTACCTCAACTTCACTTTCTGGTGGATCCGTGCCCTTTTCTACTT
>JASHOO010000632.1 GCA_030041035.1 Bryobacteraceae bacterium
TGCCTGATGGGATTTTCCTCGCTTTGCCTGATGGCGTGGATCACGCTGCTCAGCCGCGAAGGAGAAAGCAAGCTGGCGGCCTTCCGCAAACCGTTGCCCGCTGCCTACGAGCAGATGCTGGTGGAGCAATTATCGAGTATTAATGCCACTTTGTTGCGCGCAAGCGAGAAAGTGGATTCCGCCCGGTTGACGGTGAAGTAATTCCCGGCTTTTTACATGCCGGCGCTCGAGGACGCCGACGCTCCCGTAGAATTTTTCAGGGTGACGCTGACCGACCCCACCGCCGTGATGCTTCCCTGAGTCGCCGTGAACGGCATGACCAGGATGAACTGGCTGCCGTACTGATCCGAGCTTGCGCTCTGGAACCACTGCGTGCCCACGGTGCTCAGATTGATGATCGCGCTGGTGGTCTGCAAGCTGGCGCCGGAAGCGGGCGTGAAGGTGAGATCCGCCTCGGTCAACTCGCGCGGCGAGGAGTAGCCGGTCACCTCCACCTGGAAGCTGTTGGAGCCGGTCACGATTTGCACCGATGAAATCACCGGCGCGGCGCGCGGAACGGTGACGGTCTGTGTGATGGTGGGCATGGTTGTGCCGCCGGCCTGGAAAGTAAACGTGAGAGTGATGGTGCCGGAAACCGTGCCGGTCTGCAATGCAATTTGCGACGTGGAGAAAACGGCGCTGGTGGTGTTGGCCGGAAAATGGAAATCGGCGGTGCGGCCACCGGTCGAGAGCTGAATGCCCGGATCGTCGGCGGGCGCCACGGCGTCAGGTGCGAAGGTCACGGTGACCGTTCCGGTGATTTCGATCGGATAACTCGCCGCCAGCGCGACGGTGAAGTTGATCTGCTGGGCCGAGGATGCCGTTGCCGGCAATCCGGAGACATTCACGGTGGGGAATGAAGGCGCGGCGATTGAGATGGTGAACGACAGGCTGGCGGTAGCGCTGTTGCTGTCGGTCACCTGAAGCGTGAAGGTGAATGCGCCTGCGGCGGTGGGGGTGCCGCTGATGGCGCCGGTGCTGGCCGCAAGCGCGAGGCCCGCCGGGAGCGTGCCGGAGGTGAGGGACCAGGTGTAGGGCGGCCGCCCACCTGCGGCTAGCACCAGGGTCGCGTAAGCCTGATCCAGCGTTCCCGAGGGCAGAGTGGCGCTGCTGGTAATCGTGAGGCCTGAGCCGATGGTTACGGAAAACTGCAGGCTTGCGGTGAGGCCGCTGTTGTCGGTCACCTGCACGGTGAATTTGAACGTGCCGTTCGTGCTCGGCGTGCCGGCGAGAACGCCGCCCGGGCTGAGCGCGAGGCCGGGAGGAGGAGTGCCCGAGGTGACCGCCCAGCGGTACGGCGGCGTGCCTCCCGTGGCGCTGAGGGTTTGCGAATAAGAGCCGTTCACGACGCCGTTGGGTAGCTGCGCGGGCGAGGTGATCGCCAATCCGGAAGTAACGCTCAGGCCGAACGCCTGGCTGACCTGATGGCCGGCGGCATCCGTGACCGTGGCGGTAAAGGAGAATGTGCCGGCGCCCGCAGGCGTGCCGGTGACGACGCCGGTGCCGCTCAGGCTGAGTCCCGGGGGCAACGCACCGCCGACCAGGGCCCAGGTGTAGGGCGGTGTGCCGCCGGCCGCGGTCAGCGCTTGCGAATATCCTACGCCCACCACGCCGACGGGCAGCGTGCTCGAGCTGGTAATGCTCAACGCCGAGACTACGGTGAGGCTGAATGTTTTGGTCGCCGTGGCCGAACTGCTGTCGGTCACCTGTACGGTGAAGGTATAGCCGCCGGCCGCCGATGGAGTGCCGGAAATCACGCCCGCGGAGGACAAAGACATGCCGGCCGGCAGCGCGCCGGCGGTGATGGCCCAGGTGTAGGAGCCGCTGCCGCCCGCGGCGGCGAGCGTCAGGATGTAGGCCTGGTTGAGAGTGCCGCTGGGAAGCGTGGGTGCGGTGACGATGGTGAGGCCGGCAGCGATGGTGATACTGAACATTTTGGTGCCGGTAACACTTTTAGCATCTGCTACCTGGACAGTAAGATTGAAAGTTCCACTTGCTGTGGGTGTCCCGGAGATGGTGGCGGTAGTAGAGGTGCCGGTAAAATTGAGGCCTGCGGGTAGCGCGCCGGAGCTGATCGACCAGGTGTAAGGTGTGGTGCCGCCGGTCGCGGTGAGCGTTACGGTGCCGTACGAGACGCCGACCGTGCCATTGGGCAATGTGGGGGCGGTGGTGATGGTCGGGCCGGGGATGATATTCAGCGAGAAAGCCTGTGTGGCAGTGCCGCTGAGGCTGTCGGTGACTTGGATGCTGAAGTTGAACGGCCCCGAGACGGAAGGGGTGCCGCTAAGGACACCGGCGGAGCTGAGGGTCAAGCCGCTGGGAAGCGAGGATCCGCTGGCAACGGCCCAGGTGAATCCGGTGCCCGAGCCGCCGGAGGCGGTGAGGGTTTGCGAGTAGGCAGCGCCTTCCTCAGCTTGAGGCAGGGAAGCCGGGCCGATGGTGATGGCGGGGTTGATGGTGATGGAGAAGGACTGGGTGGCGGTGCCCTGGGCGCTATCGGTGACGGTTACGCTGAAGGTGGCCGGGGAGGCGGCTGTCGTGGGGGTTCCGCTGATCAAACCTGCGGAACTCAGGGTCAGTCCCGGCGGAGGTGTTCCAGTGAAGGTGTATCCGCTCCCCGAGCCGCCGGAGGCGGCGAGCTGGTCCGAATAGGCGTGGCCAACATCATCCGGTGGCAGGGGTGATGTAGTCGTGAAAGTGGGGCCGGAGGTGACGGTGAGGGTGAGCGGGGAACTGGTTGCGGTTAGGCTGGTCGAGTCCGTCACTTTAAACACGAGACCGGAGACGGTTTGTGCCGATGCTGCGAGGGTGCCGGAGATCGCTCCGGTCGAAGGATTGAGGGACAGGTTGGCGGGCAGTGCGCCACTGCTGACCGACCATGTATAGGGTGGCGTGCCGCCGGTTGCCGCCAGGGTCGTGCCTGTGTAGGGGGCCGAGGCCTCGCCAGAAGGCAGGGAAGTGGTGATGACCGTCAGCGGTGGCGGGGCGACCGTCACGCTGAAGCTTTGTGTCGTGGTGCCGCCCGCAAAGTCGGTGACGGTCAGATTGAAGGCGAAAACGCCGGCTGCGGTGGGCGTGCCGCTGATGGTGCCGGTGCTGCCGGGGGTGAATGTCAACCCGGGTGCGGGAGATGCGGGGCCGCTCAGAGTATATGGCGGGGTTCCGCCAGTGCCGTTGAGTACCTGAGAACCGTATGAAGCGCCGACCGTCCCGTTGGGCAACGCGGTAGGCGTGATGGTGGGCGCAGCGATAACCGTGATCGTATAGGGGCCCGCGAAGTTGGAACCGTTCATGTCCGTCGCGGTTACTGAAAAGGTGATGGGTGTCGCGGCGACCGGCGTTCCCAGGAGGGTACCGTTCGGGGTGATCGAGATCCCGTTCTGAGGGAGCTGAGAGGAGGTGAAGGTGAAGCTGCCGCCGGGGACCGTGTCGCTCGCCGTAAACTGCTGTCCGCCGGGGTAGGCGACTCCAACCTCGCCCGGAGGCAACGATGGCGCCGTAATCGTGATGACC
>JASHOO010000633.1 GCA_030041035.1 Bryobacteraceae bacterium
AAATATTCAATCTGGTTTTGTTGATTGTGAAACATCGAAGGCCTGAACCGCGTGAAGCCGGAGCGAGCGAAGCGAGCGGAGGCGGGTTGAGATTTGATGTTGGAAAGTTTGAGTTGAAAATCTTGATTAATCTGTTTTGTGTGTTGCTGTGGATTTTGAATTGGAAAAATGATCAAAAAGAGGTACTCGGTTCAAAACTTAGTGGTATAACACCCCCCCAAACGCTTACCGCTCCCGGTCCGGCAGCACCCACCACTGGGCTCGCCATTTCGGGCTTGAGCGGCGATTACACGCTGGAAATCACGGTGCAGGCGCTCTCGGCGACCAGCGGCACCCCCCTGGCGCGCGTTGTGCTCGAAGATACGGTGAATGGGTTTACCAACGCGATCCCCGTATTCGAAATCAATGTCGAGGGGCCGATCACCACGCCCGTGACCTATCTGATGCGGGACGACGAAGTGCCCGCGCTCCGTATCGGCGTTACCAACGCCGCGCTGCGCCTGAACGTCTACGATCTCGAAGGCACCTCACCCAGCATCACCGTGCACGGCGCCATCTGGCAGTAGAGCGAACCCGGCCGGTTCCAGCGATAGAATAGATCGCAATGGAGCCGACTGCCACATCCGGAAATCTCGATAGTTTCATCGAAGCCGCCAAAGGCAAAGGGGCTTCCGACGAGTTTCTGGTCAACCTGCTGCGCGAACAGGGATGGCCCGCCAAGGACATCCACGCGGCTTTCCGGAGGCGGTACGAAAACCTCACCGGCCTCGCGCTGCCGGCGCACGGCGGCAACGCCGGGGAAAGCGCGCGCGACGCTTTCCTGTATCTGCTGGTTTACGCCACTCTGGCCACGTGGACGACGGCGCTCGGCTCGCTGGTGTTCACCTTCATCGATCGCTGGTTTCCGGACAGGCTGGCCCAACCAACCTATGAAAACTCCCGCTATGCGGTTTCTTCGGAGATGGCCTGCATCATCGTGGCGTTTCCCGTTTTCCTGTTCGTCATGCGGTTCATCCTGCGGGATGTGGAAGGCCACCCGGAGAAGGTCGAATCGGGCGTGCGCAAATGGTTGACCTACATTGCGCTGCTGATTACGGCGGGAATCGTGATCGGCGACCTGATTACGTTTCTGACTTTTTTCCTGCGCGGCGAGCTGACGGCGCGGTTCGTTCTCAAGTCCTTGACGGTGCTGATCATCGCCGGGAGCATTTTCTGGTACTACCTGGGTTTTCTGAAGCGGGGCGCGGAAAATGTCCCGGCATAGGGACGTGCTGCTGGCTGGGGGCGCCGCCGTAGTTGTACTGGCTGTGCTGGCGGTGGGCTTTCACGTGCTCGGGCCGCTGCGGAACCAGAGGGACATCAGCGCCGATGAGCGCCGCGTGCAGGACCTGCGGATGATCGCCCAGCAGATCTACGGCCGCCATACCCTTCCGGCCACCTTAACCGAGTTGAGGCTCCCCAATCAGCTGCAAGACCCAGTGACGGGCACCCCGTACGAATTCCACACGAAATCGGGCACGGCTTACGAGCTATGCGCCACCTTCGCGACCACGAGCGCGGAGAGCGATTCGGAAAATCCCCGGCCCGACACATTCTGGAACCACACCAAAGGGCGCCAGTGCTTCGAGTTGGATGCGGCGCAGATGCCGGCTTGGTAACGAGCAGCGCTGGCGGGCGTCTGCTACTTGAATCCCCGAGCTATCCACGGAATTACGCGGAAAAGCAGGATGTAGCCTAGTACCGGGGCGACGATGGCCATCGCTCCAAAGGCTATGATCGCGTCCTCCCGGTATCTGGACTCACCTTTGGTGACGTCGATCAAGAAGAGCACGCAGAAAACTTCTCAGCAGCAGACCACAACGATATAGACACGTTTGAAGCCGCGTACGTAATTCACGGGCAGCCTCGAGTGGCGCTTTTCGATCGTTCTTCGCGCGTGGCCAGCCGATAGAGTGCGGGTCGTTGGCTGACGCGAACGAACAGCTCCGTGTTCTTCCTTCCTTTCTGACCAGGATTGCAAACTCGGTGCTTTGGAAGAAAGACGCCGGCGAATTGAATACCGATAGAGGCGTTCACGCTCTCCGGTGAAAAAGGTTGCTTTAGGCGCCCTTCGGCGACTGCGGCTCGGATCTTTCGAATGGCCTCGCCTTCTCTGTCGGACATCGACAAGGAGTATATCAACACTTCTGCTGACTTGACCTCTCGGCGAGCAGGGCATAACTTGAAAAGAGTGGACGAGATTACGCTCCAGATCCAGCGTGACGAGGATTCCGGCTGGCTTGTGGCCTCCTGGGACGCTCCGGATGGCGCGGGAGGCATCACGACTCAGGGACAGGACCTGCGCGATCTGCAGGAGCAGGTCACTGAGGCGGTTGCCGCGTACTTCGACGAAGGCGCTGTTCCGAAGCGCATCCGTCTTCATTTCGTGAGCGACCCTGTTTTGGTTCAGGCGTGAAGCTGCCGCGCGATGTTTCAGGCGCGCGGGCCGTGAGAGCTCTTGAGCGCACTGGCTTCGTTGTAACCAGGCAGGTGGGTTCGCATGTGCGCCTGGCTAAAGGCGCAAGACATGTCACCGTGCCGCTACACGAGGCGCTTGCGCCGGGGACCCTGCGGAGCATCTTGCGTCAGGCGGCTCTAGCCGTCGACGATTTTGTGGGCGCGCTGCGTTGATGCCCGCCCCCAACCTTCGCGTAGTCTTGGTTTCACCGCGGAATCCTCTAAATATCGGGGCGGCGGCGCGGGCCATGTTCAATTTCGGGTTTTCGCGGCTGCGGGTGGTGAATCCCTACGAGGTCGCGTTTCGCGAGGCGCGGTCGGCGGTTGCGGCGCGGGAGATTCTGGAGGCGGCGGAGGAATTCCAGTCGGTGGGCGATGCTGTCGCGGACTGCGCGCTGGTTGTCGGCACGACTTCGGTGGGGCACCGGGAGCTGGAGCACAGGCTGCGGCCGCTCGAGGAAGGTGCACCGGCGATTCGCGACGGGATGCAGTCGGCGCCGGTCGGGCTGCTGTTCGGATCGGAGAAATTCGGACTGAACAATGAGGACATGGCGCACTGCCACTGGCTGATGCGGATCACCACGGCCGACGAGCAGCATTCCATGAACCTGGGGCAGGCGGTGGCGGTGTGCCTTTACGAGTTGTCGCGCGGCCAACTGGAGCCGGTA
>JASHOO010000634.1 GCA_030041035.1 Bryobacteraceae bacterium
CCCCGCCAGCGGGCTCGATGCGCTGGCATACAGCCGCTTCGCCATGCGGCCGGATTCGTAGGCGAGGCGGCCGGATTCCACGGCCAGCTTCATGGCGCGCGCCATCTTTTCGGCGTCTTCGGCTTCGGCGATGGCGGTATTCATGAGGACACCATCGGCGCCCAGTTCCATGGCAATGGCGGCATCGGAAGCGGTGCCCACGCCGGCATCGACGATCAGCGGAACGCTGGTGATGACTTCGCGCAGGATGCGGAGGTTGGTGGCGTTCTGGACGCCGAGGCCGGAACCGATGGGAGCGGCGAGCGGCATCACGGCAGCGGCGCCGGCGTCGACCAGCTTGCGGGCGTTGACCACGTCGTCATTGGTATAGGGAAGCACCACGAAGCCGTCCTTGACCAGCACGCGCGTGGCTTCGAGCAGGCCTTCGTTATCCGGGAAGAGCGTTTTCTGATCGCCGATGACTTCGAGCTTGATCCAGTTGGAAAGCCCGACTTCACGGGCCAGCTTCGCGGTGCGGATGGCTTCATCGGCCGTGTAGCAGGCGGCGGTGTTCGGCAGGATGAAGAACTTCGAGCGGTCAATATAATCGAGCAGCGATTCCTTGGATTTGTCGGTCAGGTTGACGCGGCGCACGGCCACGGTCACCATCTCGGCGCCGGAAGCGGCGTGACAGCGGGCCATTTCAGGAAAACTGCGGTATTTGCCGGTGCCCACGATGAGCCGCGAACGGAACTCACGGCCGGCGATAACGAGACTGTCTGGCATTTCTTTATTCTATGCCCGGCTCTTGCTGCGGATTCTGTTGAAAGCCGCTCTGGGGAAAATGCGCGGAAGCCTTGCGTCAGCACCATCTTTAGGGGTAGAATCCCCTCCCAGTGCGCAAAAGGAGGCGGCTGTGGCCAAAGACAAACGAAAGCACGCTCGCCAGAAAGACCTCAAGGCGAAACCAGTGACTGCCGGCAAGCGGTCAGTTGAATTGACGGATGAAGAACTCGGCAAGGTCTCAGGCGGGTCACCAAGAACGATCAGTAGAACAGGGGGAGCAGCCTAGAGCACGAGCCATTGCGGATTTCGCGGGACCTGGAACGCGAGCCAAGCCGACCCGCGGCCCGGATCCGAGTTGCCCCGCCTCTTTCACCAATCTCGGCATAGCTCTGAGAGATCAGTTTCGCTATGACGAGGCAGCGGATTGTTTCCGGCGCGCCCTGGCTCTCGATCCCGGCTTTGCGGAGGCCGAAATGGAACTCGGGTATACGCTTTTCGCCCGGGGGGACCTCGATCTTGCGATCCGGAGCCTGCGCCGTGCCATCGAGCTGAACTCCGCAAATGCCACGGCGCAGTACCGCCTGGGCGTGGCGCTTTGTGAGCAGGGGCATGTGACGGAATGCCTCGACTGCTACCGGCGGGCCATCGCCCTGAAACCCGATTTTGAGAATGCGCTCATGAACCGCGCGTTCGCGATGAGTTACGACCCTGGGTCGAAGCCCGCGGAGATCTTCGAGGCCCATCGCGCCTGGGCTGCCCTCTACTCGCCGCGCGAGAGCGTCCGCCGCAGGTATGCCAACCGGCGGGATCCGGGGAAACGCTTGCGGATCGGGTACGTCTCGGGAGATTTCTGCGATCACGCCGTCAACTACTACTTCGAACCTCTGATCGCCCGCCACAATCGCCGCGAATTCGAGGTCTTCTGTTACAGCTCGCTCACGAAATCCGCCGAAGATAAGACCACCGCGCGCACGAAAAGTTACGCCGACCGGTGGATTTCCATTTGCCGCCTCGATGATAAGACCGCGGCCGCCCGGATTCACGCCGATCGTATCGACATTCTGGTCGACTTGGGAGGCTATACGAGCCGAAGCCGGTTGGCCCTTTTTGCGTGGAAGCCGGCGCCCGTCCAGGCCACCTGGCTGGGCTACATCAGCACTTCCGGGCTTAACGCCATGGACTATCGAATCACCGATCCGATCGTCGACCCGGAGGGAACCGATCACTACAATAGTGAGGCCTTGTTCCGCGTGCGGGCTCCGCATTTCTGCTATCGTCCCTTTCCTGATGCACCGCCCGTCTCGGCTCCGCCGGCGGTTGCGGCCGGGCATGTGACCTTTGGGTCGTTCAACAACCTCCCCAAACTGACGCCGGAGGTGATCGGGCTCTGGGCACAATTGTTGCGTTCGGTCCCCGGCTCACGGCTGGTGATCAAGACCGTACAAATGCGCGATGCTCCGACCGCAGCAGCGTTGCGCAGTCAATTCGAAAGCCATGGAATCGAGCCCGGCCGCATCGACCTGTTAGCGTGGCGCGTCTGGACTGTGTATCACCTGGCGCGGTACGGCTTGATCGATATCGCGCTCGACCCTTTCCCGTACAATGGCGTGACCACGACCTGCGAGGCGCTGTGGATGGGAGTGCCGGTGGTGACCCTGCGCGGCGACAGGCCCATCGCCCGCGTCGGAGCGAGCTTCCTCACCGCGGTTGGACTCGAAGATCTGGCGGCAGACGATCCGGAATCCTATCTGCGGAAGGCATCCGCACTGGCGCGTGATCTTCCCAGACTGGCAGAATTGCGCTTCACCTTGCGAGAAAGAATGCGCGCCTCGCCCTTATGCGATGAAGCGGGCTTCGCTCGTGCTATGGAGCAGGCCTACCGCCACATGTGGCGCGTCTGGTGCGCACAGGCCGGGCGTGAAAGAAATCGCCGCTCAAAGAAGACGGATGATCTTCCTATTCCATTCCCGGCTCCTCGAGGGGACGGCGAAAGGGATTGAAGTTGGTGACGCGATCGAAGGTATCGACGCCTTCGTGACGCTTGAGGAAATTGACAATCTTATAGGTCAGCGGTGTCGCCAGCACTTCGTACACGACTTTGAACAGGTACCCCCAGAGGATCAGGCTCGCCACGAGCGAGGCGGTGAGCGAACCGCCGAACGCCAAGGTCATGAAAACCATGGTATCGACCGCCTGGCCGACGACGGTGGAACCCACGGTACGCGTCCAAAGATATCGCCCGTTGGTCCAGAGTTTCATTTTCGCGATCACGAAGGAGTTGGCGAACTCGCCGCACCAATAAGCAATGAGACTGGCGGCGACCATGCGCGGGACTTGATAGAACACGGTGCGGTACGCAGCCTGGTTGTTCCAGCCGGGAGCCGGCGGCAGCCAGACCATGAAGACGCACATCAGCGAGAGCAGGCCGGAGGCGAAGAAGCCGATCCAGATGGCGCGGCGCGAGGCGCCATAGCCGTAGACCTCAGTGAACACGTCGCCGAAGATGTAGGTGAGCGGAAAAAGTAGCTGGGCGCCACCGACACGAACCGGTCCGATGGCGGTGATCTTCTGCCCCACCAGGTTGGAAATCAGAAGCAGGACAACGAAGATGTGGACCAGCAGGTCGTAGTAGCGGAATTCGCGCGCCTTCATCCGGCCGCTTTACCTTCCCATTTGATGCTGTGATCGGAGGTAACGGCGAGAATCTCGGGGGGCGAATCGATGCGGAAGTAAGACCAGGGGCCGGGAATCCAGCGGTAGCGATCGATGACGGATTCGTTGACCTCGACGCCCAGACCGGGCTTGCGAGGCACGATGAGATCGCCGTGATCGATTTCGAGCGGCTCGGAGAAAATCTCCTCGGCGAGCGGGAACGGATACATCCCGGGGCGGATTTCGCTCGAGTAGCACGGATATTCCAGCCACTCGACTACCATCTCCGGCCAGCAGATGCCGAGATGCGCGGCGGCGAGCACTTCGAGCGCGGTGCCCCAGCTATGAAAGGCGAATTTCAAACCCTCGTGCGCGATCTCGCTGAACAGACGGCGCGCCATGGCGTAGCCGCCCTGGCAGCAGACGTCCATTTGCACGTAGTCGACGCAGCCGGTGAGGACGAGGTCGAGGTAACGGAGCTCGTTGGGCTCGTGCTCGCCGCTGGCGATGGGCAGCAGGTCCTCCTGCTTGAGGCGGCGGTAGGCTTCGTGATCGTCGGGCGGGAGGGGTTCTTCGAGCCACGCCACGCGATGCGAGGCCATCTCTTTAGCGAGCTGCCCGACGGTAGAGAAATTGTAGCTGCGGTCGCCCATGCGCCACCAGGTGTGGGCATCGACCATCAAGTCGAAGTCGGGGCCGACGGCTTTGCGCATGAGGCAGACGGTTTCGAGATCGTCATCCGGGCCGCGGCCGGGGCGCATTTTGTAGGCGCGGAAACCGAGATCGGCGACCGCGGCAGCTTCCTCGGCATAACGCTCCGGCGGCATGTACATGCCCGCGCTGCCGTAAAGGCGGATGCGATCCCGCACGCGGCCTCCGATGGTTTCCGAAAGCGGAACTCCGTGCGATTTCGCCACCAGATCGTAGAGGGCGATTTCGACCGCGCAGTACACCTTGGCGACTTCCGGATTCTGGCCGGGGCCGTCGAGGAATTGCACGCGTAGCGCGTCGGGATCGGCCAGCTTGCGCCCGAACAGAAACGGCGCGATGGTGTTTTGAATCGCGGCGTGCGCGCGCTCGCTGCCGGGGCCGGGCGCGTAACCGGTGAGGCCGTTATCGGTATCGATGCGGATGAGCATCGCGTCGCGCTTGACGATGGTGCGCTCGCCGCCGTAAAACGCCAGCTTTAACGGCTCCTGGAAAGGATAGGAGAGCAGAAACGAGCGGACGCTGGAAATTTTCATGGCTGGCTGATCGTCAGAGCGCCTGCTGTTAACCGTAGCAGAACGCGGGCGCACTTGCGATTCTCACCCGGTGCACCCAGAATAGCAGATGTGTCCAACAGGGTTGCCCTGACCCATGAAGACCGCAAGAACGCCGAGCCGTACGCCGCCGCCGTGCGGCTGGTGGGGCTCGAGCCGGTGTTGGTGTCGGCGGAGGATGCGCGGTCGCTCGTGGGGCTGGATGGATTGCTGCTGACCGGCGGGCGGGATGTCGATCCCAAGCTTTACGGACAGGAGCCGGCGCACGAAACGCAGAAGCCGAATCCCGCGCGCGATCGCATGGAAATGGGCCTATTGGGAGAAGCGCTCGACCGGGATCTGCCGGTCCTGGCGATCTGCCGCGGGCTGCAACTGTTCAACGTGTACAAAGGCGGCAGTCTGGTGCAGCATTTGAAGGGCGACCCGCACCGGCCGCCGGAAAGGCCGAAGACCGATCGCGCCAAACCCATGCACGAAGTCAGCGTGGCGCCGGATACCAAGCTGGCTGCGATTGTCGGCGTGGGCCGGCATCCGGTCAACTCCCGGCATCATCAGGCCATCGACAAACTGGGCGCGGGATTGCAGGTTTCCGCAACATCGGTCAATGACCGAGTGGTGGAAGCCATCGAGCTGGCGGAAAAAGAGTTCGCCGTAGCCGTGCAGTGGCACCCGGAGGATCAGGTACCCGGCGACGAAACGCAGTTGAAACTGTTTCGTGCGTTCGCGGCGGCGGTAGAAAAACGGAGCTGAAGTACGGGGAACAGCTATTGCAGGCGCGGGCGCTTCTGCTCGTTCCACACCAGACCGTCGAAAATGGCCAGTACCTGTTTACGATAGGTGTAGACGCGTTGCAGAGACTCCCGAAAGGATTCCTCGAAGTCTCTTGCCTTCAACCATTTATCCAGCATCGCCGGGGGAACGTCGATGTCCTGGCGCAGCGTTTCGACCGAATGTCCGCGCAGAAACAGGCCGTAGAAGAATGCCGCCTCCCGTTGCGGGGCTAAAGGATCGAAATCGTCTCTCGCCGTCATAACCATCTCAGCGAAAATGCCAGTATAGCGGTGGGCATCGCCTTCGATCAAGTGGTTTCCAGGCTGCCCGCGTTGGCCCGCAAGCCCCGTACCCCGTCTGTTCGTTCTGCCTCCGCACATCGCTCAGGCCCCCAATCGGCACAAGCTTTATTGATGAGTATATCGGCGGGGTCGAGTCAAAAAGTGAGAGTCCGAGACGCAGTCAGGACGGCACCGGGAGTACCGGCAAACCCCGGAGTTTGACCGGGGTGCGATCCAGCACGCTGATCCCGACATTCCGCGGCGTATCTGCCCGCTTTCTCGATGGGGATAGTGCGGCGGCGCGGCATCTGCGTCATCATGAAATGACGGAGGTCCAGATGTCGCCCAAATTGGAGTCGATGTTGGAGCCGCTTACCCGCAGCGCCAGCGTCAGATCCGTCTACGGCGAAGCGATATCCGCCAACGGCAAAACCATCATCCCGGTGGCCCGCCTGGCTTATGGCTTCGGGAGCGGATGGGGCCGCAAACATCACGACCAGGACTCACCGGAAGGCGAAGGCGGCGGCGGCGGAGTATACGCCGTGCCGATCGGCGTGGTCGAGGTGACGGATGCGGAAACCCGGTTCGTCGCCCTGCACGACCGCCGCGTGCTGGCCGGCGCCATGCTGGTGGGCTTCTGCCTCGGCGCCTTTTGGGCACGCCGGCGCTAGCCGGGCGGCCGCGCTAAATCGCTACATAAGCATAATTTATAGTAATACGCTCTTGCATTTGCGATCCCGTCCGGGGTACACTCGACTTCAGTAATGTTGGAAGGTTCCCCAGCTCGGTTCGTCAGTCCTGAATCTCTCATCGTCAGCATTATTATTCTGGTCATCGTATCCGGCCCCGCTTGAGGCCGCCCGGTTAGAATTCCGAGGCCATCAGCGGGGAGCAAGAAACCGGCTGATGGCCTTTTTTGTTTTATGAGTACTTTTTTTGAGGCGTAGAGAAATATGTCGAATCTGATGAGCGGCGCGAGGATGCTGCTGGAATGTCTGGTGCGCGAGGGAGTGGATTGCTTTTTCGGCTATCCCGGCGGCGTCACCCTCCCCTTTTACGACGCCATGTATGACCATCACATCCGCCACGTCTTGGTGCGCCATGAAGAGAACGCGTGCTTTGCCGCGGAAGGATATGCGCGCGCCACGGGAAAGGTCGGCGTCTGCTGCGCCACGTCCGGACCGGGCGCGACCAACCTGATCACCGGCCTGGTGGACTCCATGATGGATTCCATCCCCATCGTGGCGCTCACCGGCCAGGTACCGACGAAGCTGATCGGCAGCGACGCCTTCCAGGAAGCCGACACGTTCGGCATCACCCGTTCCTGCACCAAACACAATTTTATGGTGAAGACGCTCGCCGATCTGCCGCAGATCGTGCATGAGGCGTTTTACATCGCCTCGAGCGGACGGCCGGGACCGGTGCTGGTGGATGTGCCCAAGGACGTTTTTCAGGCGCAGGGGCACTACACACCGGTAACGAATATTCACCTTCCCGGCTACAAGGTGTTCACCGAAGGGCACACCGGTCAGATCAAACGCGCCGCGCAGATGATCTGGGATGCGGAACGGCCGTGGGTGTACGCGGGCGGCGGCATCATTGCGGCGGGCGCCTCGGCGGAGCTGCGTGAGCTGGCCGAGACCGCCGACCTGCCGGTAGTGTGCACGCTGATGGGGCTGGGCGGCCTGTCGGCCGGGCACCCGAACTTTGTGAGCATGCCCGGAATGCACGGCAGCTTCGCCGCCAACATGGGGATGTCGAACTGCGATGTGATGATCGCGCTGGGCGTGCGCTTCGACGATCGCGTGACCGGCCGGCTTTCGGCATTCGCTCCCCACGCCAAGGTCATCCATGTGGACATCGATCCGGCGGAGATCGGAAAGAATCGCGTGCCGGATCTGCCCATTGTCGGCGACCTGAAACGCGTGCTGGAGCGGCTGAACAAGGTGCTGGCGGAAGCCACACCCGAGCGCAAGGCCAGACATGCGGCGGACCGGAAGGCCTGGTGGACGCAGGTGCGTGCGTGGAAGCAGGAACATCCGCTCGCCCCTACGTACTCCGATACCGAAATCAAGCCGCAGCACCTGATGGCGGAAATCGACCGGCTTTCCGGAGGCCAGGCGATCGTTTGCTCCGATGTCGGCCAGCATCAGATGTGGGCGGCGCAACTGGTGCGATTCAACGAGCCGCGCCTGTGGATCAACTCCGGCGGACTGGGCGCCATGGGATTCGGGCTGCCCGCGGCGATCGGCGCACAGTTCGCGCGCCCCGACAAGCTGGTCTTTGCGGTCGTGGGCGACGGCGGATTTCAGATGTCGATCCCGGAATTGTCCACCATCGCCAGCCACGGCCTTCCCGTCAAGATCGTGGTGGTCAACAACGGCTACCTGGGGATGATCCGGCAGTGGCAGGAACTGTTTTATAACAACCGTCTGAGCGCCGCTGAGTTGGATTGTTTCCCCGACGCCGAAAAACTGGCCGGCGCATATGGATTCAAGGGACGGACGATCGACAAGCCCCATGAGCTGGCTCCGGCGCTCGAAGCTGCGGTCGAGGAACCTGGGCCTTATCTGCTCAACGTGAAGGTGTCGCCCTACGAGAATGTTTATCCCATGATTCCCGCCGGCGCCGCGGTGCACGAAATGGTGATGGGACCGCCGGAACCGGTGCCGGTCGCCACCTAGGGGATTTTATGCTGCAAATCATTTCTTTGCTTTTGGAAAACAAACCGGGGGCGTTGATGCGCGTGACCGGCGTGCTGACCGCGCGCGGTTACAACATTGAAACCCTGACCGTGGCGCGGACGCTCGACCCCGAGCTTTCGCGCATGACCATCGTGGTGGATGTCGATCCGGCGCTGCGCGCGCAGGTGATCAAGCAGATGAACAAGCTGGTCAATGTGCTGCAAGCCGTGGACCTGACGGATTCGCGCGCCGTGGTGCGCGATCTGGTATTGGTGCGCGTGCGTGCCACGCTCGAACAGCGCACCGCGATTCTCAAGGAAGCCGAGATCTTCGGCGCCCGCGTGATTGATTCGTCAACCGAGGGATTTGCGCTGGAAGCGACCGACGATCCCGAGAAGCTCGACGAATTCATCCAGGTGATGCGCACCTACGGAGACATTGAAGTGATTCGCTCGGGCGCGCTGGCCATGTCGCTCGAAGCGAAGAAACTGCGGTTGCAGCCGCCGGTGCCGGCGGGCCGCGCGCGGCGGGAAGAAAACGCCCCGATAGAAGTGAGTGAGGAGAACTGAATGGCGAAGCGTTATTACGAAAAAGACGGAAATCTCGCGAATCTGAAGGGCAAGACCGTGGCCATCATCGGCTACGGCAGCCAGGGGCACGCGCACGCGCTCAACTTGCGTGATTCGGGCGTGGACGTGGTGGTCGGCCTGTACCGCGGCAGCAAGTCGTGGAACAAGGCGGAGGCTGCGGGTCTGAAAGTGCTGACCGTCGCGGATGCGGCCAAAGCCGCTCAGGTCGTCATGATTCTCGTGTCCGACCATTTGCAGGCGGACCTTTACACGAGCGAGATTGCGCCGCACATGACCGCGGGCAAAACTCTGATGTTCGCACACGGATTCTCGATTCACTTCAAACAGGTGATCCCGCCGGCCAACGTCGATGTTTCCATGATCGCGCCCAAAGCGCCCGGGCACCGCGTGCGCGAATTATTCACGGAAGGCGTGGGCGTTCCGGCGCTGGTGGCCGTGGCGCAAAATCCCTCGGGAAAAGCTCTCGAAAACGCATTGGCTTATGCCCTGGCGCTGGGATGCCTGAAGGCGGGTGTGATCGAGACGACCTTCCGCGAAGAGACCGAGAGCGACCTGTTCGGCGAGCAGGCGGTGCTGTGCGGCGGCACCAGCGCCTTGATCAAAGCGGGCTTCGAAACGCTGGTCGAAGCCGGCTATGCGCCCGAGATCGCGTACTTCGAGTGCCTGCATGAGCTGAAGCTGATCGTCGACCTGATCCAGGAGGGCGGCCTCGGCTACATGCGCTATTCGGTTTCCGACACCGCCGAATACGGCGATTACACGCGCGGGCCGCGCATCGTCAACGACCAGACGCGCGCCGAAATGCGCAAGATCCTGAGCGAAGTGCAGTCGGGCGAATTCGCGCGCCAATGGATCGCGGAGAACAAAAGCGGCCGTAAGAACTTTCTCGCTATGCGCGAAGCGGCACGGCATCAGCCGGTGGAAGAGGTGGGCCGCGAGCTGCGCGAGATGATGACCTTCCTCAAGAAAAAGAAGGAGGCGGGCGTACCGGAAGAGCAGCCGGCGCTGGCGGCGCAGAAATGAGAGTCTTCACCTTCGACACCACGCTGCGCGACGGCACGCAAGGTGAGTCGGTTTCCTTTTCGGTGGATGACAAACTGGTCATCGCGCAAAAACTCGATGAACTGGGGATCGATTACATTGAGGGCGGCTGGCCGGGCTCCAATCCCAAAGACAAAGAGTTTTTCGAGCGCGCCAAGGAATTGAAGCTGCACCACGCCCGGCTCTCCGCGTTCGGCTCCACGCGCTTTGCCAAGAACGCCGTGGAGCACGACCGCAACGTCGCCGCGCTCGTCGCGGCAGCCACGCCGGTGATCTCGATTTTCGGTAAGAGCTGGGACCTGCACACCGAGCGCGCGCTCGGCATCACTGAGGAAGAAAATCTGAAGTTGATCTCCGACACCGTGCGTTATCTCAAGGAGCACGGCAAGGAAGTGGTCTACGATGCCGAGCACTTCTTCGACGGTTATCAGGCGAATTCTGCGTTCGCGCTGCGCACCCTCGAAGCCGCGCAAAACGCGGGCGCCGACGTGCTGGTGCTGTGCGATACCAACGGCGGCACCCTGACCGCCCGCCTGGCGGAGATCGTGGCCGATGTTCGCAAGCGCTTCGATGGCGTGATGGGCATCCACACCCACAACGATTCCGAAGTCGCGGTGGCGAACACTCTCGCGGCGGTCGAGCAGGGGTGCACGCACGTGCAGGGCTGCATGAACGGCTATGGCGAGCGCTGCGGCAACGCCAACCTCTGCTCCATCATCGCCAATCTGGAATTGAAGCTGGGCCACACCACGATCGGCCCCGAAAGGCTGGCCAACCTCGCAACCGTGGCGCGCTTCATTGCGGAGCTGGCGAACCTGCCGCTGCGCGGCGATCAGCCGTTTGTGGGCCACAGCGCGTTTGCGCATAAGGGCGGAGTGCATGTGAGCGCGGTCCTGAAGGATTCCGCCACCTACGAGCACATCCAGCCGGAGGCCGTAGGCAACCGGCAGCGCGTGCTGGTGAGCGATCTTTCGGGTCGCAGTAATGTGCTCTACAAGTTGAAGCAGCATGGCCTGGCGGACCGCCTGAGCGAAGACGCGCGACGCGAGCTGCTCGATCGCATCAAAGAAATGGAGTATCTCGGCTACGAGCTCGAGGCCGCCGAAGGCACCTTCGAGCTGCTGGTGCGCGAGGCGCTGCATCCGGGCTTGCATTTCTTCGACGTCGAGGGATACGAAGTCACCACCAAATCAACCGGCGCGGTAGGCTCGCGATCCACGGCCACGGTGAACCTGCGCGCCCAGGACGGCGTGCACTCGGCGACCGAGAGCGGTCAGGGCCCCGTGCATGCGCTCGATCTCTGCCTGCGCAAATGCCTCTCCGCCCTCTATCCGGGCATTTCCAAAGTGCGCCTCACCGACTACAAGGTGCGCGTGCTCGAGCCGCGGAAAGGAACCGCGGCGCGCGTGCGCGTATTGGTCGAGTGGTCGGACC
>JASHOO010000077.1 GCA_030041035.1 Bryobacteraceae bacterium
CCTGCAACCGGTGCGGCGTCGAACCGTTTGCCTGGTTCCGCGACGTGCTCTCGCGCATCCCGGCGCACCCCATCACCCGCCTGAGCGAGCTGCTTCCCCACAACTGGCACCCGGCGAATTCCCCTGCCCAAGCTTAGGCAACCGCCGACACCGCCCTTCCAGTACCGCCCCCGCCGGCGGTTTACGAGACGCTTACATATATTATGGGCACTGACGGCCTATTCCCTGCAGGTGTTCATCAAGGGTGACAGCATCGTATATATTAATCCTGCCACCAATAATTTGGCCGTTGCGATTGTGTACGTGATTGCAACGTGCGGATCACTTTTCTTCTCCAAAATCACCGACATGATCATTTTCGGTGCGGCGAATTTCGTTATTCTGCTGGTCGTCATGGTCGTCAAGGAGTACGCGTTCACCTCACTGTGGTGCGCCTACGCGGCGGTCGCGAGTGTGATCATCCTGGCGTACTTTTGGAGAAGCAGCAAACACAGACCCTTCCGGTACCTGGGAACGGTGTGAAGGGATCTTAGAGTTCCCTGAGCTCTCGAAACGGCGTTCGCGTAAGTTGGCCACCAGTGACGATGGTGTTCCCATAGAGCGGACTTCACGCCCCCACAATTGCGCCACGTGATATGAAGGGCCAATCGGACTCTCGACAGCCGTGGCCAAACGAAATTCGAATTCTGAACGCGCCGGAAGATAGTTCCATAAATTTTTGAAAGAAGCTACCCACCTCGGCATGTCCCCGATAGTCCCGCGACAGTGGCCCTCTTCCCGGCACGTGCCAAAGAATATCCTCAGCGAAAACAACGAAAGCCTGAGCAACGTCACCTCGCCCAAAACTTCGTAAGAGCCCTTGATCAACGCTGCATTGGTTCAGCGATGCTTACTCCGTCATAACTGGACCTCCAACACATTCTACGTAGGACAGGCTGTTCAGCCGTGACGCATCACCGCGACAATTAGCAGAGATAGCCCGCAAAGGCCCAGCAGAAGACGTATGAGATGCCAGAGCAGCCACTCACGACTTACGTCCTTCCAATTCGTGGGCGGCGCATCACTCTTCCAGGTGATCACGATTGCATTGATCTGCTGATTTTGAAGCCGTGTGACTAACCCGCCTGCCGCGAAGCACACAGTAGTCGCGATCAGCAGAGCGAAACACGCACTTTCGTCGCGCGCAAGCACGGCCGCCACAATTGACAGGATGACGATGGCCGCTCCAAACCCTGGCAGCACCGTGTTGAGCGTCCGAATACCTTGCTGATGCAGCGTGATGTAAAGACCGGCAGCTCGCCGCGCTGGATTCAACATCAGCCAAACTCCAAACATTCCCCCTACCAGCAGCGCCGCAAGCAGCACATCGGCAAAATCGATCACGGCCGAAATCATCTGGCCCTCCTACTGACGTTGCTCATGCCCAACTGTCATTGGTCCTAATATACTTCGGATGGATTATACTGTCAAGAGAAGATGAAACACCAAAAGCGTAAGTACGATTCCAGTTCACGTAATGAAGCCGCGAAGGCTAGGCGGCAGGCAATCATCGATTCCGCGCGCCGGCTTTTTGTGGAGAAGGGTTACGCGGCCACAACGATGCCCGAGATTGCTAAGGCCGCCAGAACCGCCTTGGATACGGTCTACGCAACGGTTGGAAAAAAACCAGCCCTCTTCCGGTTGCTAATCGAGATAGCGATCTCCGGCAGTGATCGAGCTGTACCCGCCGAAGAACGTGATTACGTGCGTGCGATTCGAGCCGAAGGAAACGCTGGCCGGAAACTCCTTTTGTACGCCGCTGCCATGCAAGGGATTCAACCGCGACTCGCTCCACTGGTCCGCGTGCTTCAAGGAGCAGCGCCGTTGGATTCGGAATTGAAAGAACTCTGGCAGAGTATCGCGCAACGCCGGGCCGATAACATGCGATTGTTCGTCAAGGATCTGGCTGCGACCGGTGGTCTGCGTCGAGGCCTGACGGTGTCGAAGGTGGCGGATGTTATTTGGAGCATGAACTCGCCGGAGTTTTATCTCCTGCTCGTCGAGCAGCGCAGATGGTCGGTGGAGGAATACGGCGACTGGCTTGGAACTGCGTGGATTCGGCTTCTGATCGAACCGTGAGGAAACCGAGCGTTAGACCGCCGACCGAAGGCTCCACAACCTAGGGTTGTCGGCAATCCGGAACTTGGCCGGAAAGGCCATCCAGGACAGTGGCGACCCTGACAAACCCCGGCGTCAAACGGATGGAACGAGTCGTGCGGTTCCTTTGCGCTTTCAACTACCGACTCACATCATGGGGGAGCACGTATTGGGGTTTATGCCCCTTACATCCGTGCCGCCTAGTTCATGGCTTCTACTATGGGTGGATCTGTCTGTGTGTTCGAGGTTCATTAGAACGGACAGGCCAAAGCAGACAGGGGAGACCAATAGGAACATCGATTCATGATACTGTCAACGTCTGGAGCTCCGTGGCTCTCAAGGCCTGAAGTCTTTTGGTGTCCACTGTTCGCCGTAGTGAGTCGTCGATCTCGATTTCGGACCCCTCGGCGTGCGAATGAAAAGCTGCTCCGCTGACGGTTACCTCTGAGGCGCGACGGCCACTGCTACGGCGGTCGTCAACTCTCGTGCGTCGAATTTTTCTCCACCTCATTGCTATTTTCGCGCTGCTTTCCCGCCTTCCTAGACAGAAGCCAATAACGGCTGATTTCAAAGGAGAAACAAAATGAGTGAACAGAAGGAGCAGCAAGCCCAATCCGAGGAACTGAAGGCTGAGCAACTGGGCAAGATTGCGGGTGGTTTCAACCCAGTCGGCGGCGTCACGGATGGTCTGACCAACGAAGAACTGGACAAGGTTGCCGGGGGATACAGCCCAATCACAATCCGTAAGTGACGAGTAAGCGAGGTCTGGCTGCCCAGCATGAGGTAGTAGCCCGCCCTGCTACCTCATCGCCAATTTTGCGCAGCGCTCCAAACTAACTTTCAGCCGGGTAGTGGGATTTAAAGTCCTCGATAAGCCAGGCGTCCGACGTGATTGCCTACTCGGCTAGTCCGAGCAGTTGGTTGTCATTGGACCGCAGGCGCGTTGGGGTAACCGGAGATCGTAAAACTTGTTTTGTCTCCGGTGGATTTTCCAACGCCTCGGTCATCCACACGCAACACAGCGATTCCTGCGCGCGTCAATGCGTCTGCGATATCGCGAAAAGGCATCCACGGCGGAGTGCCATTATTCCTTTCGCTCTCACTTAGGCCCGCGATTAGCACGGCCGCGGGCACGGCCCGTTTTATGGGCGCGGGCGCGATATCCCGTAATCCCAGCTCCGATCCTAATCAGTACATAACGGATTGGCATTTCAACCGTCCAAGTTGTCCCAGAGGCTCTGACAGATGAACGTTCTCTGGCAAGACACAGTGTTTGGACTGCGCATGCTGGCAAAGAGGCCGGTGCTCTCGTGCGTTGCGACGTTATCCTTAGCTCTTGGAATCGGACTGAATACCGCATCGTCACGATCTGGTCGGTACCGCCGGGCCATCCCGAGCAACTGAACGGCGTCTCGGTTCCGGACTATCTGGCTTTCAAGGAGCGCAGCCGCTTGTTTGAGGGCATGGGTGGGAGCGCGGTTTTCACAGTGGACCATGATTTCGGCACGGAGCAGAACGGCATTCCGGCCGAACACATCACCGGCGAGATCCGCGCGCTTCTTAAGGCGCAAAGAGCGGCACTGAACTGCGATCCGACCGGCGTACTGACCCTCGGTATCGGATTTCCGGAAAAACAATACGGCAAGGTCTCGGGGCAATACAATGGCATCCCGTTGTGGGAAATCAATCCCGCCGTAAACGCCAAATTCCAGCAGTTGTAT